>DATCXS010000264.1:0-8236 GCA_036565645.1 Mucilaginibacter sp. | reverse complement strand
GCAACAGGTGCAGCAGCCGGAACAGTTGCGTGAACAATAGTTGGCTCCTGGTTGGTTTTAATAGTGATCTTAAAATCTTTTTGTTCTAACGATACTTCGTTTACTCCCGATTTGGAAACAAAGCGGATCAGATCCTGTATTTGTTTAATATCCATTGTTGCAGATTATAGGGTTTACTAAATGTGCAAATATGCAGATATGCAAATGTGCAGATTTGTTTGATTAAATAGTTAGTTTATTGATATTTAACAATTATTATAATAGAATGTTCTTTAAGAGGCTTTACCAAGATTCATTTACACACCTGCATATTTGCATGTCTGCACATCTATTTAGGGTCGTAAGCCCATTTAATGTATGTTGCACCCCAGGTAAAGCCGCCGCCAAAGGCTGCTAATATCAGGTTATCGCCTTTTTTAAATTTGTTTTCCCACTCCCACAAACACAAAGGTATAGTTGCGTTAGTGGTATTGCCATAACGCTCAATATTTACAATTACTTTGTCATCGCTTACACCGGTGCGGGCAGCGGTTGCGTCAATAATGCGCTTATTTGCCTGGTGCGGCACCAACCATGCAATATCTTCAGCTGTCAAATGGTTGCGTTCCATTACTTCGGCGGCTACATCAGCCATGCTGGTAACGGCAAATTTAAATACCGTTTTACCTTCCTGGTAAGCGTAGTGTTCGCGTGCGTCAACGGTAGCGTGACTGGCAGGTTTAATAGAACCACCGGCTTTCATGTGCAGGAACGGAATACCCGAGCCGTCACTCTTTAATACTGAATCCAGTACACCATAACCTTCGGTATTTGGCTCCAGCAAAGCACAGCCGGCACCATCGCCAAATATAATGCAGGTAGCGCGGTCCTGATAGTCAACTATCGATGACATTTTATCAGCGCCAACAACCAATACCTTTTTATGCATGCCGGTTTCAATAAACTGAGCACCGGTAGCTAAACCAAACACAAAACCGGAGCAGGCAGCCTGCATATCAAACCCCCAGGCATTTACTGCACCAATTTTGTGAGCAAATGAGTTAGCCGTAGCCGGGAAAGGCATATCAGGTGTTGTAGTACAAAAAATGATCAGGTCAATTTCTTCGGCGCCGATGCCCCGTTTTTTTAGCATGCCCAGTACCGCAGGGGTAGCAAGGTCTGAAGTGCCCAGGCCTTCGCCTTTTAGTATCCGGCGTTCTTTGATACCGGTACGGGTGGTTATCCACTCGTCATTGGTATCTACTATAGTAGATAGTTCCTGGTTAGTGAGTACATAGTCTGGCACGTAGCCATTAACAGCCGTAATAGCCGCAGTAATTTTACTCATAGTTATAATTTTTTATTGAAAGGCCTTGGTCATCTTGGCAACCAACTCGCTCTCAACCATATCTTTACATAAAAGAACCATATTTTTGATGGCTTCTGGGCTTGATATCCCATGACCAACAACAACCGGTGCATTCACACCTAAAATAGGGCTGCCGCCGTATTGCTCATAGTTAAACCTGTCAAAAAATTCATCTTTTACCCCTTTTTTGCGGGTTATTACGTAAAAAGATTCGGCAAGTTTTAAAATAATGTTTCCGGTAAAACCATCGCATACAAAAACATCGGCCATATCACCAAAAAGGTCACGTCCTTCGGCATTACCAATAAAGTTAAACTGGGATGTTTCTTTCATTAAAGGATAAGTAGCCTGGCAAAGCAGGTTTCCTTTTTCTTCTTCTTCGCCGATATTCATCAGCGCTACACGGGGATTTTCAATACCATAAACATGTTGGGCCATGAGGCTGCCAAGCACCCCGAATTGCAAAAGCACCTCCGGTTTGCAATCGGCATTAGCGCCTACATCAAGCAGTATACTGATGCCACCTTTTACCCGCGGAACAATGGTAATAATAGCCGGACGAAGAATGCCCGGAATAGCTTTAACACTAAACATGGAGCCAACCAGCATAGCGCCGGTATTACCTGCCGATGAAAAGGCATCGATCTGCCCGTCCTTCAACAGCTTAAAACCTACGCTGATACTTGAGTCTGGTTTCTGAACAACCGCTTTGGTTGGGTGTTCGCCCATGCCAATAACTTCGGTAGTATGTACATACTCGAAATTATCCGGGTCAAAATTATTTTCACGAAGAATGCTTATAGCTGCGTCTTTGTCGCCTATAAGCACCAGTGTATGGTCAGATAGTACTTTGTATGCTTCGATAGCCCCTAAAACAGTCGCTTTGGGGGCGTAATCTCCGCCCATAATATCTAAGCCAATCTTCATGTTAGAAAATTAGTGTTAAGCTACTGCTTTTTCTATCAGTAATTTACCGTTGTAGTAAACATTACCATCTACAGTATATGCTCTGTGTGGCAAATGTACTGCACCGGTAACTTTGCAAGTAGTTAACGTTGGAGCGACAGCTTTATCATGAGTTCTACGCTTGTCTCTTCTTGATTTTGATATTTTACGTTTTGGATGTGGCATAACTTATAGTTATTATTATTTAATTTTCTTTAGCGCGTCCCACCGCGGGTCGGCGTTATCATCACTCTGTTCATTACCTCCCGACAAGCTTTTCAATTTATCGAGCATCTCTTTATCACAATACGGGGTATTACCCGCGTCGCCGCAACCCGCTATAAACGGCACCGCAACATTAATATATTCATAGATCAGCCCGGCAAGCATCAACTCATGATCACTCTTGCTTAGGGTGATGATCTCATCATCGTCAGTTATCTCCTCTTCTGCAAACTTGGCTATCTGCTGTTCGCGTATATCCACGTTTTCAGGATATTCTGCCAAACAGGTGTCGCAAGTAGCCTGAATGGTGCCGGTGATGTGAAAATCAAGGAGCAACATTGTCTCCTGTTTTTCCAACTCAACCCCGCACTTCAAATCAGCCTTTTTTACCAGCGAGTAATCAAACTCGTCAAAAAAATCATCCTTTACATCAAAATCAAAATGATGCTTTCCCAGTGCTAAACCGGTAAAAGGAATCGAATAATTTCGTAGCGATTTCAATGAGCAGCAATTAGCCTGCAAATGTAGGGAAAAATACCAATACTGAAAAAGGTTTTTTTTAAATGGGTTTACCTCCTCAAAATCTTCCCAATGCTATCAAGTTAGGCGTTTAAGCCCGCCTAACCCGATAGCTATCGGGTTAGGGGTAGCTAATCATGCCAGATGTCTTGCACCCCGCCATCTGAACCCTGAACCGGATCGCTATTGGGAATGGGTACCCTGCGCAGATTTTCATCTGCCTGCGGTCGCTCGCCGGGATTACCGTAGCGCATATCGTAAGGCTGATCGTACGGATAGGCGCCTACGCAGCCAATGTTATTCTCTTTCCCCAGGTTTTTATGTGCAACACCTGCCGGAATGATCAGCACATCGCCCTTCTCCAATTTTACCTCGGTGCCGCCATCGCCACCTAATAAAACGGTGGTTGAGCCGGAATAAACACCTAATACCTCATGTACAGTACTATGGTAATGGTGATACTCAAAAATACCGGCGTCCCAGCTGTTACCCCAGTTATTTTTCTGAAAAAGATTAGCTACATGCGTAGCCGGAAACAAAAACGGAATATCTAACACCCGCTTATAAAGCAGTGCAGGGAATTTACTGTTCGGAAATATACCATTATCATGTGTCTGGATTTGTATTGGAGGTGGTATCATAAGCCGGGGTATAATTTCAAATTAATTCATTGATTAGCTATAGTTTTAACACCGGCAGCTTTTATGGGTTTTGCAAAATTTAAAAAAGAGCCGCCAGAGTATTCTGATACCCTGTGCTTAACGTTACTTTTGTTTAAGCTTTGCTATAATAAATAGACATTTAGTAGTTTTGTACTCATTATGATGAGTGCGGCTATCCCTTTTACCTTATTAAATCAAAACCTGTTACTGCTGCCGCAAAAGGCTATTTTCTGGGAAGAAGAAAAGGCCCTGATAGCTGCCGATGTACATTTAGGTAAGGTTGGGCATTTCCGCAAGGCGGGCATTGCTATTCCGCGCGATATGGAGCAGGGCGATCTGGCTATATTGTCAGACCTGATCCATGAGTATCATCCCGAAAAAATAATTTTCCTGGGCGATCTGTTTCACAGCGATATGAATGCCGATTGGGATTGGTTTAAACTGTGGCGCCATCAATTTCCCAAATTGCAGATCATCCTGATCCGTGGTAATCATGATATTGTACATGACGAGCATTATCTGCAACTTAACGTCGAACTGCACGATGGGCTGGTTGTCGGCCCTTTCCTTATGCTGCACCACCCACAGGCAGATGAGAAATTACAACAATTGAATAACTATGTATTTTGCGGGCACATCCATCCAGGTGTTGCCTTGCGTGGCAAGGGCCGCCAAAGTCTGACGCTGCCTTGCTTTGCTTTTGGCAAACAACAGGCTGTATTGCCATCGTTCGGCCAGTTTACAGGCCGGGTAGCTATCCGCAGTTTAGAGACTGATAAGATATTCGCGGTGCTTAAAGATAAAGTGATGGCTATTGCTTAACAGTCTGAAGATATTTGTTTAAGGATAAAGGAATTTCGTTAAACTGCAACTCGTTTTCAAGGATGCAGCCCTGGCCATCTAACAGATAATAGGTGGGCATTTCAGTAATGGCCCAGTTGCTGAAGTTGGGAGAGTCTTCGCCTTTCAGATCAGATACCTGGGGCCAGGTTAGTTTATCATCGCGCATGGAGCCTAACCACCAATCGCGTTTTTTATCAAAAGAAATACTAACTATACCCAGCTGATTATCTGTAAAAGCAGGCCACGGCTTTTTAATCATTTCCTGGTGGTTTAAGCGGCTCTTGAAATTAGCAGCGCGCCAAAACTCGATCAGGATAAGCTTCTGGTGCATAGCTTTTAAATCAAAGCGTTTACCATTGGGCATAAGCCCGATAATTGGAGGCGACTGTTGTCCCGGCATCAAATGGACCAATGCATTTAAGCGGCTGCCAATAGGTTTACCATCTTCGCTGTTTTGCTGGTCGGGTCTGAGCTTCTTGAAAAGCGCATAATAAGCGATGGGGTTCGATTCGAAATTTAACGATTGAAACAGATGAACAGCGACCTGATTTTTAGGATATTTATTAATAAACACCGTTAATGTGGCCCGGCTCACATCGCTCAGTTCTGTACGCTCAGCTTCTGTTCTGTTAGATAAGGCTGTAACGCTATCATCCCAAACTTTTGATTTTATAGCCTGTTTAACCTGCGCATCAAGCGTTTTGATCTTATTCTTAGCCTCAATACCCATACGTTCAAACAGGGCATAAAAAGCAGATAGTTGATTTTGTTTAGTTGATGTCGAAGTGACTTTAGGGTAACTGTCCAGGAGGCTTTTATTATAGGTAACGGTGTAAGTACCCGGTTCCAGGTAAAGCTCGGTGTTAATGTCATCCTGCCCCGGCCTTGATAAAGTTAGCGTGCCATAATCAGGATCACTCCATCCGCTGCTTTCTACTTTAAATTGGCCGTTTTTAAGATTTTCGCCCACAAGCGTCTGGCCGGAGCCGTCTTTTAAAGAAATGGTACCATCAATGATACCGTTGGCTGTGCCGGCTATTTCAACTTTGTTGCGGCAGCCGGCAAAAACCAGCCCAATAAAAAGCAGGTAAAAATATTTCATAGCGATAAGGTATTTGTTATCACCAAACTACTATAAAGTATCGAGAGAAGGAATTGTGCTTAGTGTTTTTTCAAATAATCATCCACCGCAGCAGGCACATCGGCAAACTCCGGAATGCGCGATATGATCTTTCCCTGCCCGTCAATAAGGTAATATGCCGGGATGCTTTTAATACCCCAGGTAGGTCCGTTAGGCGAGTCGTCGCCTTTCAGGTCTGATATTTGGGTCCAGTTCATCCGGTCAGCTTTAATAGCCGACTGCCACTTGTCTTTATCAGTATCAAAAGAAACGCTTACAACGCCTAAGCCTTCGTTAGTAAGCTGCAATAGTTGCGAAATGATCTGCGCATGGTTATCGCGGCTTGAGCCATTACTTGAACGCCAAAAATCAAGCAGAATGATTTTTTTGTTCATGGCCTTAAAGTTTAGCAGCCTGCCGTCAGGGGTGGTACCTGCAACTTCAGGAGCCGGGCTGCCCGGAGCCAATTCGCTCAATGTGCTTAATTTGCGTTCCAGCTCCTGGCCATCGTCGCTGTTTTTTGCGGCCGAGCTAAACTCCTGGAAAATTTTGTAATAGGTTGCGGGGTCATTCTGGTAATCCAATGATTTCATGATATGCGCAGCAACGGCGTTATCCGGATATTTATCCATAAAGATCTTAAACGCCGCAAAGCCGTCATTCTGGTTATATTTAAGCTCTTCTCTTTGCAGGTTGCTCGCAGCCCTCATTTGATCCATAGTTTGAATATCGGCTTCATTCAATTGTTTGATTTGCTGGTTTATAGCAAGCACCTTTTGGCGGGCCTGGTGCCTCAGGGTATCATTAATGGCGTTGTATTCAGACAATTGCGTTTGCAATTGCGATGTTGAGGTTACGGTTGGATAGTCGTTAATTTTCTGAGGATTAATGTTGATTTTATAATCGCCTTGTTCAAGATATACCTCAACCTCGCGCATAGTGCCTTTGGTCTCTTTAAATGAATATTGCATTTTATAATATCCCGGCACCTGTATATAATCTTTAATGCTGAATTTTCCTTTTGTAATATCCGACGCGATCATAGTATTACCCGCCAGGTCTTTTAAGAGCAGGTTACCATATAATACCCCCGGCGCTGTACCGGTTATAGTGATATTGCCCGGACTATTTTTGCATGATGCAAAAAGCGCGACAAATAAAATAAAGCTGATGTATTTCATATTATGGTTTAGTTTAACAGATGGTGGGTATTACTAACGCTAAATTAGCACATTTGGCAACAGTAGCCAAAACGACTATAAATTTTACAAAAATATGGATATTGCCTTAGATTGTTTCTAAATAGCCAATTGGCCCCCATTTAATAGAACGCATTTATATCTTTTGGCTTTTAATAGATACTTTTGCCTAAAATTTCATTTATTTTAAACTAATGAGCGAATTTAAACAAACCTTTAACTCATCGCTGGGCAAAAAGCTGCTTATGGCTTTAACGGGCTTGTTTTTGTGTACTTTCATCATTGTACACCTGGCCGGCAACCTGTTTCTTTTTAAGGATGACCAGGGTTATGGTTTTAATGTGTATGCCAATTTTTTGACACATTTTCCGCCTATTGAAGTTATAGCTTACCTGCTATACTTTTGCATTTTGTTGCATGCACTTTATGGTTTGATACTTACCATTAAAAACCGAAAAGCCAGGCCGGTAAGGTATGCGTCCCAACCCAAATCGCCGGCATCATGGTCGTCAAAAAATATGGGCTTACTGGGTGCTGTACTGTTTTTCTTCATTGTAGTACACATGGGCGATTTCTGGTACAAATACAAGTTTACCCATAGCGTAGGCTTTAAGGAGTATCGTACCAACGTAGAGACCAACCAAATTACAGTAAGCAAGTATGATCCTAAAGATCCAACTTTCGAACATTCATCAACTACTACCGATAAGGAAGAGATTATCCGCGTAAAAGATTTGCACGCTGTTGTTTCAAACAGCTTTCACAACATTTGGTATGTACTACTATATGTAGTGGCCATGTTTACGCTGTCGTTTCACCTGCTGCATGGTTTTCAAAGCGCGTTCCAAACTTTAGGCTGGACGCACCGAAAGTATAGCCCGGTTGTTAAGTTTATTGGCACTTGGCTCTTTGCGGTGATTATCCCCATAGGTTTTGCCCTGATGCCGGTAGTATATTTTTTCTGTAAATAACATTTGATTTACGAATTACGAATTTAGATTTACGATTGCCAGTTAGTCAATTTCAAAATCCAAATTCGTAACTCTTAAATCTAAAATCGTAAATAAAATGAGTTTAGATGCTAAAATTCCGCAGGGCCCATTAGCCGAAAAATGGAGCAAGCATAAATTTAACTTAAAGCTGGTTAACCCTGCTAATAAGCGTAAGTATGACCTGATAGTTGTGGGTACCGGCTTAGCAGGTGCATCGGCAGCTGCGTCACTGGCCGAGCTGGGGTACAATGTAAAGGCATTTTGCTTTCAGGATAGTCCGCGCCGTGCGCACTCAATTGCTGCGCAGGGTGGTATCAATGCTGCCAAAAATTACCAGAACGACGGCGACAGTGTGTACCGCTTATTTTATGATACCATAAAGG
>DATCXS010000188.1:0-3893 GCA_036565645.1 Mucilaginibacter sp. | reverse complement strand
TTTAGGCATCATGATATCCATAAGCACAATGTCGATATCGGTTATTTCGTTCAGCTTCTCTAAGGCTTCCTCCCCATCGTTAGCTGTCTCAACATTCATATCATAGCCCTGGAGCGCACTGCTCAAAGCAAAGATATTACGCATGTCGTCATCTACAATCAATACTTTTTTGCCTTTAACGCCGTCATTTCCTGTTGTCATAACTTTTGTTGTCATTGTCGCCGGTTGAGGCGTTACAGTACTAATTTTATTTAAAAACAGGTTTACTTCGTCGATTAACCTGTCTGACGATTTATTTGTTTTAACAACCATTGCATTTGCATATTTCATCAATCTGCTTACAGATGTTTTATCCAGTTCCATGGCTGTATTGACAATAACGGGCAAAGATGAGAAGCGCTCAACCCCCTTGATCTTGTCTAACAGATCCAGTCCGGAAATATCCGGCAAATTAAGGTCCAAAATAACACATTGGTAATCATTTGTCTTCAGCATACGGAAAGCCGATTCACCATCAAACGCCTGGTCGACCGTAATGCCATTGGCCTGCATCATGTCTTTCAGTGCCTGGCTTTGTGCTTTATGATCTTCGACCAATAAGATTTGTTTAAACTGGATACCGCTATTGGCCATGATATCGCCAAACAACTTGTCAAGCGCATTAGTATCTATCGGTTTTTTCAGGAAGCTGATAGCACCTTCTTTACGAACGCGGTTAGAAGTAACATCGCCGGCCGACATTAAATGCACCGGGATATCTAATGTTTCAGGGTCGTGTTTTAGTTCTTTCAATATCTGCCAGCCATCTTTACCGGGCAGCATAATATCCAGTATTACCGCATCAGGCTGATTATCTTTGATAATTTGTACAGCATCGGTACCTTCATTAACTACCATGGACTTATAGCCATGATCGCGCGAATAATCTTGCAGAATAGCAGCAAAGTTTTTGTCATCCTCGACAATAATTACCAGCGGGTCCCGATCGGATCTACGCACCGGCTTTGATAGCGGTTTAAAGATTGCTTTACCCGATGTAAAAGTTTCGACAGTTGGCACCTTGTCATCCTCGATAACCGCAGCAATTTTAGCTTGCAAGGGTATGGTTAGGATAAATTCGCTACCCTCGCCCTGTTTACTGCGCAAGGTAATGGTGCCACCTAACAACGCAGCTAACTCGCGGCTAATTGACAAGCCCAAACCTGTACCACCATATTTACGGCTGGTTGAGCCATCGGCTTGCTGGAAGGCTTCAAAGATAACTCTCTGTTTGTCAGGAGAAATACCTATACCGGTGTCTTTAATAGAGAAGGCCACCGTTTGCGGCGATTTGCCTGCATCAACCGTAATAGCAATGTCGCCATGCTGGGGCGTAAACTTAAACGCATTTGACAACAGGTTTTTAATTACCTGCTCCACCCTTACTTTATCGGTAAAGATGGTTTGAGGCGCATTTTTAATACTGGTGGTAAAGCGGATTTGTTTATTAGCCGCAACCTCTGCAAACAGGTTTTCTATGTCCGTAAGAATATCTGCTATTTGGATATCCTCATTTTGCATATCCAGTTTGCCCGATTCAATTTTAGAAAGGTCAAGTATGTCATTAATCAGTGTCAGCAAGTCATTACCAGCGTTGAATATTACACTGGCGTATTTAATCTGATCTTCTGACAGGTTAGCCGGTTTGTTATCTTTTAATATACGCGCCAACACCAGGATACTATTCAGCGGTGTGCGCAGCTCATGGCTCATATTAGCCAGAAACTCAGATTTGTATTTACCGGTAGTTTCCAGTTCCTCAACTTTGGCGTTTATAGATGCGCGGGCCTCTTCAATAGCCTGGTTCTTTTCTTCCAGTAAGCTGGCTTTTTCTTCTAACTCGGTGTTAATGGTACGCAGTTCTTCCTGTTGTACGCGCAACTCTTCTTCTGATGCTTCCAGCATTTCTGTTTTGTTCATCAGTTCCTCGTTGGTAACACGCATTTCTTCTTGTTGCGCAGCCAGTTCTTCGGCTTGCTGCTGGGTTTCTTCATACAGCTCGTGCATAATGGTACGCGCCTGAGCAGTATTAATAGAAATGCCTATATCACTACTTATCAATACCAGATAATCTTTAATTTGATCATTAATCAGGTCACGATAGGCAACTTCTAATACACCTTTTAATTTCTTATCAAAAAATACAGGCAATAGGTAACTTTCAATAGCACCATCATATAATACTGACGATTGCAGCTCTAATTTATCATTCAGCTTACCTTCAATTATTGCAGCTTTGCCGCTGCGTGCAACCTCGCCTATCCAACCTTCGCCTATTGCAACGGTATGTTTAATATGATTAAGGTTTGAGAAAGCGTAAGTTGAATACAGGTCAAGACGGTTTTCTTTTTCGTTATACAAATAAATGGTACCCGTTAAGGCTTTGGTATACCCGGCTATTTCTGACAAGATATTTCCGGCCAGCTCTTTTTCGCTTTGCTGACCCTGCATTCGCTCATTCAATGCACTGGTACCGGTTAACAGCCAGTTTTTCGCTTCGTTTTCGGCCAGCACCGTTTCCAGTTCTATGTTGGTTATTTTAATCTCTTCTTCTGTTTTCTTTTGCGTGTCAAATGTTTTTTGGATATAAAGGAAAAGCACTATAATAATTACCAGGAATATGGCACAGCCAACCCCAATAAATATAATAGCATTGGCAGACGCCTGCTGTGACCTGGCTTTACGCTCGTCCAGTAATTGATTCTCTGTATCTTTAATACGCGTTAATACCTGTCGAATAGAATCCATATTATGCTTACCGGCAACAAACATGTCAGTTCGCACCATAAAGTCCAATCCTTTAGTATCGCGTGCATTGATATTAGTTTTTAATACATTTAACTGTGAATTTATCAGATCAGCTAAAGCTTCTACCCGTCTTACCTGCGTCGGATTATCACGGATAAGAGTCTGCAAGTCTTCAAGAGCCTGATGAATGTTAGGTAATGCAGCATTGTATGGCTCTAAAAAAGTTTTTTTGGCCGTCGCCCCATAACCGCGCATAGAAGTTTCGGCATCAACTAATTGCTGCAATAAATTATCGGACGTTTTGATTACTTTTTGAGTATGAGTAACTAAAACAGTATCATTTTCTAACTGGTTGATACTATTAAAGGATAAAATATCTACTACAAATATCAATATAATAGAAACGGCAAAGCCGATCAAAACCTGGTTCCGGAAAGATAGTTTGATCATTTATAGATAGTTGGTATTTGCAAATATGTAAAAAACTTTTTTGGTTTATATACCCGGAGCCGTAACAACATGGAAATTGATTTTAAAACGGGAGGCTTCTATAGAGCCTACGAATTCACCCATTGTTAACTATAAACAGAAAGTTTCCTCCGGGAACTATATTATCTTTTAATTCCAAACTCCGAATTACCTGTTTATAGTATAAATAAATGAAGATAATGGCTCCTTAGGTGCCTAAGAACGCATTTGTTTAAAAGCGGTTTCCCGCTGTAACAGCGCTAATTCATTGTTGGCGCAGTTTTCCAAAATTTAGAGCTACCGCGAATATTTTGACGTTTTTACTATCGATCCGGCCAACGCAACTAATGGTCCTGCAAATAACAAATACCATCCCCATTTAAACCTGATCTGCCCGGTTAAAAACCCCGCAACAGACTTAAATGGCAAAAAGCTAAAACTGGTATGAACTTTCATATAAGCAGCAACAAACAGCAGCAGTACCAATATAAAAGACAGCCATCCGGTAAAACGTACCAGTTTTATGCGGTTTAAAATCACACCTAAAATACCTACCACCGATATTAATAAAATTACCATACCATACGGGCGGTTAAGATCATAAACATCCATATTAAATAAATGGAACGGGCGCAGCA
>DATCXS010000228.1:0-12914 GCA_036565645.1 Mucilaginibacter sp. | reverse complement strand
CTATTATAGATATTCCTAAAGAAACCTTTCAACCTAATACTTCAACTAAGACAACAGTTTTAATTGCGGAAAAAATATCTGAAAATTCAGTTGTTAGTTCAGATCATAAAATTTTTATGGCAATTTGTGAGACATGTGGTCATAATAGACGAGGAGATCTTATAGAAAGTGACGATATTTCATTAGTTAGTGGCGATTACAAAGCATTTATACAATCAAATAATTAATGTTACAAACCTTTCCTGTTTCGTATAACAATGTTGAGGATCATTTATATCCTAATTTTTATAAGTTTAAACTTAAACTTAAAGAATTCTTTGAACGCCCCGATATTTTATCATTTCGTTTAGGAGATAAAGGGGTGGTTCAAACTCTTACCGATGGAGAGCACGCTGGTCAAGTATTTGTCGAAAAAGGAGCACTATTTATAAAAAACTCATCGGTAAAGCGATACTATATCGACGAAAACGATGGCTTTTATATTAGCCATGAAAAGAATAATCTTCTAAAAAGGTCGCAATTGGAAAATCGTGATGTTCTTTTTACTACTATAGGCAAATATTTAGGGGTTGCATCAATTGTCAATGAAAATTTAGTAGGAGCCAATATTAATCAAAACGTTGTTCGTCTGAGGATCGATGAGAAATTTGTGTCCCACGAATATCTGGCTTTTTATTTAAACTCAAAATTCGCTAGATTTCAAATTGACAATTTATTTACTGGTAACACTCATCCTATCTTAACGTATCCTAAATTAAAGTCTATAGCTGTATTTTTAAAAAGCAGAGAAATTGAGAGATTAATTACAGCCAATGCTGTGGAAATTCAAAAATTAGAATTAGATTCACATAGGTTACTGAAGAAAGCTCAACATCTTTTTCTAACAAAGCTAGACATTGACTTTTCAGCAATAAAAGATAGAAAAACTTTCTCTTTATCGTTCGCTGATTTTGAAAAGGCCGAAGTAATGTCGCCTGAAAACTATAGGCCGTTGTTTATTGAAACTATAGAAAAGATAAAGCAAAAAGTACCATGGGATCTTTTGGGAAATTTGGCAACATTTCTTAATGGCGATGAAGTTGGTTCGGAGAACTATAATCTCTATTTAGATTCAAGAGATACCCATCTTCCTTTTATCAGAACAACAGATCTTTGTAACTATAGTTTAGATAGATATCCCGATTTTTATATTGATAACGCTATTGCAGAGGATATCGCACAAATTAAAGTTCCTAATGAAATATTGTTTACTAAAGATGGAAAAATTGGGCAACTGGCTTTTAGAACGGACTCTGACAATGCTATAATCGGGAGTGGTATTCTGAGAATTGTTGCAAAAAATGTCGATCCATACTATTTATTTTTGGCACTTAGTATCAATGAAATAGGTCAATATCAAGCCCAGCAACGTACCGTCATCGCGTCTACAATGCCGCATTTACGTGAAGACCGCGTTGCAGATTTCGTGATTCCGCTTTTGGACGACACAACTGAAATGATTTCTTTAGTTAAAACAGCTTTCAATTTAAAAGAGAAAGGAAAGATATTAACGTCGGAATCTAGGCGGATAATCGACGAAAGTTTGCCATTAGATCTTTAGCCAAATCCCCCCGCTACGCAAGCATCTCGCTTGTGGTTAATCCTTTCTTAAAGCAACTAATAGAAACCACTGATTACAGTGCTCATGAAGTTTAAACTACTGCTCGTATCGTTATCGCTTGTTTTGCTTGCAGGTTGCAGCCAGCCGCATCATTTTACCAAGGTGCAATTTAAACAGGCATTGTTTACTTGTTTAAATAATAAACAACTAAAATGGTGGCTTTTCCCGGATACTTCACTCAGTAAGCAAAACCGGGTACACCTTTATGGCAACGTGGTACTCAACGATTCGATGAAAGTGGGCGATCAGACTTATTACATCGGCCATGGCACCGGTAATATCAGCCCCGATACCGCCTTTATTTACAGGTTTCATTATAAAACGGAAAGAACAGCCACGATACATATCATTTATCAGCCAGGCACCAGCTTTCAAATATCTAGCTACTGCGACTTTGTTTTTGATAACAATGCCTGGAAACCCCAGCACCAAACCACCGGAATTGTGGACGGCCGTTTTAAATACTAAAGGTGACTGACCTAAAAATGACCTATAAAACTATGAACAGCCTATTATCAACCTTTTGTATTCAGCCTCTGGTCGGTGTTATCACCGCACCAGTGAGGGGAGCTTATCGTGTGTAGAGATTGCTTCGTACCTACAGCAATGACGTGGTGGAGTTGGTTACAAATTTTGCCTGCCTGTACAAGCAAATTGGCTTAGCATGTGTAGAGATTGCTTCATTCCAAAGAACTATAATGCAGCGCAACTTCATCCTATAATGCACAAGCATACTGCCTGTACATATACCTTGCAAAGCAAGTTGAAAACTTGCCGCATTTTAGGCTATTATCTAAAGTATTTATTCTGTTTCACTTTTTCGGGTAGAACAAAGCCTACACATTTATCAGGTTCAACCCTGTAAAGTTCTTATTCAGCACCTGGCTGTTATTTACATCAAGCCATTTATCCAACAGCGTAGCGTATACATCGCGGAAGTCGATCTGGTATTTCAGGTCGCCGTTGTCCAGCGTGGTCAGGTCCGGCGAGTCATTGAAAATGCCTTGCTTCTTCAATTTGCCGCCAAACACAAACACGTTATTGGCGGTGCCGTGGTCGGTACCATTGCTGGCATTTTGCTCAACGCGCCGGCCAAACTCAGAGAAGGTCATCACAAGAGTGTCGTCCAGTTTGCCGGTAGCTTTCAAATCTTTGATAAAGGCCGCCACCGCATCGCCATAAACCTTCAACTGTCTGCCCTGCTGGTTCTGCTGCCCAACGTGCGTATCAAACCCACTCAGCGAAACATAGTAAACACGGGTATCTAACCCCGAGTTGATGAACTTAGATACATCTTTTAATTGATTGCCTAATTGAGTAGCAGGATAGTGCGCAGTTACTTTATAGGTTTTAGAGGTTTGTTGTATATAATCTGCCGATGAATAGGTTTCTATCATGGTTTTATACAGGTAGCCCAGGTTGTCCTCATTCAAATTGGCATTGCCATGATCATGCACCAGATCCTTAAAGAATGGCTCGCGGGTAGCCTGGTATAGCTTATTAGGGTCTTGCACTGCAATACCTTTCATCTTAGCCCCCTTCATCGCCAGCGACAAGGTATCATCTACCTCAATAGCAGTATACGGATTTTTGCAGGTCTGGCAATTCGAGTCCAGGTACCGGCCTATCCAGCCGGTGCTCAGAAACTGGTTCGAGTCGCTGGCAGTTTGCCATATATCCATTGATCGGAAATGCGACCGGTCCGGGTTTGGATAGCCTACCGAGTTGATAATGCTCATCCATCCCTGGTCATAAATTTCTTTAAGTGCCGACAGGCTTGGATTCAAACCCTGCATGTCGTTTAAGGTAATGATATCCGGCTTGTTAATAGCTATGGTTTTACGCTTCTGATAATAAATATCGTTGCCATAAGGAATTACCGTATTTAAACCATCATTCCCGCCCGATAGCTGGATAATCACCAGGTTTTTATGCCTTGTCAGATCGCCTTTGGCAATAGCTTCCAATGGTTTCAAAAATGCCGGCACCAAAAACGCGCCCGACACTAATGCGGTGTTCTTTAAAAAATCTCTGCGTTCCATTTTTTTATAATTATTGAATGAGTGATTGAGTGAATTAATGAATTGCTTATCGCTGTCATTAATAGTTCAATATCACATTCAGTTTAACCCTTTATTCATTACTCATTTACACAATCGCTCATTCACGTCTTAAATCAGCATAGCTGATACTCAGGCGTCGACGCTATTTGTATCACAACCGTTTTTATATCCCCTGGCCTGCTCACTTCGTCAATTACTGTTTTGTTCAATTCTGGCTCCAGCAGGAACCTGGCCATGTCTTCGTGCGTTATGTTCTTAGGCAATTCTTTCAGGAACTTGCCCCAGTCAGGCGTTGCCCGCACACGTCTGATCACATTTAATTGCTGTTTGCGTTGCGCTGCCAGATAATTCTCATCCTCGGGCGTTGCCTTGCCGGTAAAGTCTATTACACCGGCATTTAAAATAGTCGACGGTATTTTCATCCGGAACATTAGTGACGAACTATCTATCCATGAACGGCCGCCCGGCCAACCCGCTACATTAGGCGGCCTGAATAATACCTGCCCCAGCGTACGTTGAAACTGCATCAATACATTGGGGTTTTGGTAGTTGATATAAAACTGGCGGTTAAGCCCCACTAAAAATTCAACCGGCGATTTTACCAGATTGCCAATGTTGTTCTCGTCATAAAACCAATCAGCCAGGAAAACAAATTTCAACAGCGGTGTGATCTCATAATTATTTTTGTAGAACACATCAGCCATTTGGGCTACATGGTCATCATCAGGCACCTCATTAACCAGGTAGCGATATAGCTTTGTGCAGATAAATGTAGCCGTTTGTTTGTTGCCAGTGATAATATCAATAATATCTTCGCCGCAAAAATTGGCAGTCTGACCCAAAAATGTTTTGATACCATTATCGTGTACGCGGTTATTAAAACGGTAAGTACCGTCCTGGCCGTTATAAGCCCAGCCTGTAAATGATCGTGCCGATTCTTTCACATCCTGCTCTGTATAATGTCCGCGCCCCAGGGTAAACAACTCCATCAGCTCGCGGGCAAAATTCTCATTTGGGTGATTCTTCTGATTTTGCTGATTATTAAGAAACTGCAGCATCGCCGGTGTTTGTGATACCTGCAGCAACAGCGTTTTAAAGTTGCCTAACGCATTGGTACGCTCTATGTTATTTAATTGCTGCTCATAAAATGAATTACCCACATTACACGCGAAATGATTATGCCAAAACAGGGTCATCTTTTCGCGAAGCTGGGCGTCTGTGGTGCTCATCTGTTTAATCCAGGCATCATTCAGCGCCTTTTCCTGCGTGTTTCGATCCTGGTTAAGCATGCGCTTTTCTTCGTCGCTTAAAGAATTATAACGACGCGGCCTCAAGTCAATATTTTCAATAACTGCGGTAAGGGGCTGTATTTTTTCAGAAGCTTTAAAAAGCTTTTTTACACTCTTTTTTATAGACCAGTTTTGCCTGTCGTGCAAGTCTTCAAACGTAATGCCGAAGCCCGCCCTTGCGTATAAATGCTTTATCTGTTTCGAGTTGTTCATATACCCGCCTCCCCATAAAGGGGGTTTGCTTTCTTAATTTATATAACCCTATCCTTCAAAAGGATTAGGCTATGCTAACTGATATTCTGGCGATGAAACCAATTCAATTACCATCGCTTTGATATCGGCCGCGCTATTTATACTACTGGTAAGCGCCGAACTCATCTTAGGCTCTAACATGAACCGGGCTATACTTATTTTATTTAATCCTTTGGGGATACTGTTTAAAAACTTATTCCAATCGGGCCTGGTTTGCACACGCATGTTTACGTCTTGCTGCCTGGTTTGCTGTGTGGCCAAAAATGCTTCATCCTCAGGGTCGGCTTTGCCGGTAAAGTCTATCACACCACCGTTAAGTACTGTCGAGGGTATCTTGATACGATACATTAATGATGAGCTATCAATCCAGTTACGCCCACCCGGCCAACCTGCTACATTTGGCGGATGAAACAATACTTGCCCCAATACGCGCTGAAATTGCATCAACACCGCAGGGCGCTCATAATCAACACTAAACTGGCGGTTTAACCCAACAATTAACTCAACCGGCGATTTTACCAGGTTGCCGATATTCTTCTCGTCATAAAACCAGGGCGCGTTAAATACGTACTCAAGCAAAGGTTTTATTTCATAATTGGCATTGTAAAACACATCAGCCATGGCTTGGACATGTGCAGCGTCGGGAGTTTCGTTGACCAGGTATTTATATAACTTATTACTGATGAAATGAGCTGTTTCTTTCTTTTCAAAGATGATATTTATAATGTCATCGCCCTTAAAATTGCCGGTTTTGCCCATAAACGTTTTTTGCCCTGCGTCATGTACAAAAGGACGAAACCTGAACCCGCCATTACGGTCATATCCCCAGCCGGTAAAAGCGCGTGCCGACTCACGGATATCATGCTCGGTATAATTGCCACGGCCAATAGTAAAAAGTTCCATCAGCTCACGTGCAAAGTTTTCGTTTGGATGCCCCTTTAAATTCTGCTGATTATTCAGGAACTGCAGCATGGCTGGGGCCTTGCTAACCTCGATGGTCATCGTTTTAAAATTACCTAAAGCATTGCTGCGCTGTATATTCAGCATCTGCTGAGCGTACATGCTCTGCTTTGCGCGGCAGGCGAAATGGTTGTTCCAGAACAGGGCCATTTTTTCGCGCAGCTGACTTTTGGTGTTGCTCATGTAATCAATCCAGGCCAAATTTAACTGGCGCTCTTGCTGGCGTTGTTTCTGCTGGGCCATCTTTCGCGCATTCGGATTGCTGCGGTCAATCATCACATAATCAGAGTTCTCTTTTATCGGTGTAAGCGGCTCGTAATTTGCCGAGGCGGCGAATAAGTTCTGCACCGACTGCTTGATAGTTATACCTTCTGCAGCTTTGAAATCGTCGAAACTCATACCAAAGCCCCCACGCGACATTAAGTGTTTGATCTGCTTTAAATTAGCCATCTGTGGTAGCATTAAAATCTTATGACAACCAAGTTAATAAATAGTTTAAACTATATGGATACATTTAGCATATCAGCTAAATTTGTTACAATGATATTCAGGCTTAATGATCAATTGATATTTCCAGACCCCAAATTAGCCGGGCCTGATGGTTTGCTGGCCATAGGCGGTGACCTGTCGGCCGGGCGATTGATGCTGGCTTATCATGAAGGTATTTTCCCCTGGTATAATGACGATACGCCTATCCTGTGGTATTCGCCTCATGAAAGATTTGTATTGTTTCCGGACGAACTAAAAATATCATCAAGCATGAAACGCGTACTCAACTCGCACCGCTTTCGGGTTACTTTTGATACTTGCTTTGCCGATGTGATCGGGGCTTGCTCAGCGGTGCCACGCAAGGAACAGGATGGCACCTGGATCACTGCGGATATGAAAGCCGCTTACATCAACCTGCATCAATTGGGTCACGCGCATTCTATCGAAGTTTGGCAGGCCGATGAACTTGTGGGCGGAATGTATGGTATTGTTGTTGGCAATGTATTTTGCGGCGAAAGCATGTTTAGCAAAGTAAGTAATGCCTCAAAGACAGCGCTTATCAGTCTGCTCAAAACAGGGAAGTACAAGTTGCTGGACTGCCAGGTGCATACGGACCACTTGGAGTCGATGGGTGCGAGGATGATAAGCCGGAGAGAATATATGGCGATGTTGAGCGCTGATTGATTACCTTTACATAATCTCCTATGTCATCCCGGACCAACGGGAGAGATCTTATACAAATGATAATTAGCGAAGCGTACAAGATTTCTCACTATGTTCAAAATGACAAGGCCAGTGAGACGGATTATTCATGCAACAAACACCCAACACCAAAGAACGTATCATTTTAGGCATAGACCCCGGCACAGCGGTTATGGGTTATGGCCTGGTAAAAGAAATCGGCACCAAAACCGAACTGATTAGCCTGGGTGTGGTTAAAATGGATCAGTTAGACGACCACATGCTGAAACTACAGCGCATCTTTGAAAAAACCGTGGCCCTTATTGACAATTATAAACCCGACTGCCTGGCAATCGAAGCGCCGTTTTATGGCAAAAACATTCAGGTAATGTTAAAACTGGGGCGTGCGCAAGGTGTGGCGATGGCAGCAGCACTCTCTCGTAATATAGAGGTTACCGAATATTCGCCGCGTAAGATCAAGCAATCCATCACCGGCAACGGTAACGCTACCAAAGAACAGGTAGCCGGTATGCTACAGCGCCTGCTCGATTTTAAAGAAACCCCCGAGTTTTTAGACGCTACCGACGGCCTCGCTGTAGCGGTCTGCCACTCATTCCAAAAAATCACTACCGCTAAAGGCGGCGCAAAAAAATCTTATTCAGGCTGGGATACTTTTGTAAAGGATAACGCCAAACGGATCGTCAAATAGCCTAAAACATTCACTCCCTTCAATCCTTAAATCGCGTTATAAAGATCCTCCAAATCCCTTCAATCCTATAAATCGCATTATAAAGATCATCCAAATCTCTTCAATCCTAAATCGTATTATAAAAATCATCCAAATCTCTTCAATTCTATAAATCGCGTTATAAAATCATCCAAACCTCTTCAATCCTTAAATCGCGCCATAAAAATCATTCAAATCCCTTCAATCCTTAAATCGTGTCATTTTTTCCCCCGAGGCAACCTAATTACCAAACGCTCCGTCATGGTAGTAGTTAACAGGCATATTTATCAACGTGACCGAAGCCAAAGAAAATATTTTAGCAACACTGGCGTATTTTGATATCTTCAAATACCCACTCACCAGCGGCGAGATATACCTGTTCCTGAAGAACAAATATCATCAGGCAGATTTCGAGTTGGCGCTAAGATATTTGGTCGCTCACCAATCCGTTTTTCAGTTCGGCAATTTTTACTCGCTTAAAAACGACTACTCGCTGGTGGTGCGTCGCTACAACGGTAATGAAAAAGCTGCCGAATTGATCAAAGTAGCACATAAAATTGGCGACTGGCTTATTCGTTTTCCTTATGTGCGGGGCATCGCAATTTCTGGCTCGCTGTCTAAAAACTATGCTGATGAAAATTCGGACATCGATCTGTTCATCATCACCGCGAAAAACCGCTTGTGGATAGCCCGCACCCTGATGCATGCCTTCAAAAAACTCACCTTCCTGGTTAATAAGCAGGACTATTTCTGCATGAATTATTACATCGATGAGGAGCAGTTGGAGATCAAAGAAAAAACCATCTACACCGCCGTCGAAGTAGTAACACTGATTCCGCTACAGGGCGATATGGTGATAGAGCAGTTTTATGCCGCCAATAGCTGGACACGGGAGTATCTGCCTAACAAGATCATGCGGATATCATCAGCCAAACCATTAAGGCCGTCGATATTTAAAACGGTATTCGAAAAACTATTCAATAACCCCTTAGGTGATATCCTCGATACCCTGCTGATGCGCATTACCTCGGGCCGCTGGCGAAAAAAGACCGAACAGAAAAAGGTTAACTCAAAGGGGGCTGTCATGGCTATGGACACCGGCAAGCATTACGCCAAACCGGATCCCGGAAATTTCCAGGCGACGCTGCTGGCCCAATATCAAAGCCGGATTTCCAAGATCATGATCGAGCCGAAAAACGTATTAGCAAATTGAATGTGTCGGGGCGACTCGCCCCGACATCGTTTCACTCGTCGACCCTCTCTTCGCCTTCGGCGGAAAGAGGGTTGAAATATCAATAAAAAGACAATTTCAGTCATTCAATTCATTCCCGACATGAACCCTCTTTGCCGCTTGCGAAAGAGAGGGTGGTCCAGCGAAGCGTAGACCGGGTGAGTCCACCGCCAGCAGAATAGGACGAAGTTAGGCTATCGCTAAACTTCGACCGGTAAAGAGGCAAAAACAAGTGATCCGGAAAAATGACTTAAAAGTCATAAAACATGATCCAAAGTGATCCGCTTTTCGTTTTATTTTATTTTAATTATTTGATTAACAATCATTTATATTTTTTAAGTGATCCGGGTGATTCATATACACACGTGGATCACTTTGCCACAATGCTGAAAAACATCGAACATCGAATGCTAAATAATAAATGATGAAGTACTTCATTATTGGAAATTCAGAATTTACCATTCGATATTAAAAAATCGATACGCACTCTTTACCGCTTGCGGAGAGAGGGTGGTTCAGCGAAGCGTAGACCGGGTGAGTCCACCGCCAGCCAGCCTATTTTTTCCTCAAAGAAATGATATAATAATCTCCAATAAACCGCCATGGCCAGCTATAACGCAGCTTGTCTTCCCATTTTTTTAACAGGCGATAAGCTTTGGGATACCGCTCAGCAAAATGTTCAATATATGACGGCGGCACGATGGTACAAAGCCCTTCAACAGACAACACGTCCATCGACGCCTTAACCTGATCAATCACATACGAAGGATTATAATACCAACAGGTAAAATGCGTGCCCTTAACATGAGCCTTTACGCCGTTTTTGCTGAACCAGCGGCGGGTTGCCGTCTTGAACATTCCTTTAAAAATCAATAACGACTCCCACAAACAAAACTGAGGCAAAATAACCAGTGTAGCTACGCCCTTCGTATTTAATAGCGCAGGCAATGAGTGTAAGACCTTATCCAATTCGCCGGTGCAATTCAAGCCGGCAAAGTTCGAAAAGATATGATCGTAGGGGCCTTGGTTTTTGAGTTGGTCTAATTGAGTAAATGAGCATAGTTCGGTCGAGACCAAATCGCTCAGTCCAAAGCGTGCAGCTTTCTCACGTAGCTTTTGTTGCATGCCCTCTGCTATGTCTGTAGCGTGTACCCGGTGGCCCATGCCTGCAAAAAAAGAAGCGTCCTCACCTGTGCCGGCGTTTAGCTCAAGTATAGATGAGTTTGGTTTCAAATATTGCAGCACATGCGCCCTTACCCGTTCGCGTTTATAATTTACAATGGTATTTGATGAGTAGATGTCATCGAATACGGCCGACTGCGTCGAAAATGCTTGGGCAGCTTTTTGCTCGTTAATATGTGGGGCGATAGCATCCATCAGGCTTTTTCTAATTGGTTTAGCTTTAATCGCTCAATAAACGTAGCCGGGGTGTAGTAAAGCACCGAAAGAGCCTTTTTCAGACCGTTCAGATTGGTGCGTCCCGGCTCTTTAAATAATTTCATGAAGCTGTTTTTGGCCAGGTGCATGTGGTAATTCTTATGCACGTATTTGTGCAGTTGCTTGTAAAAACCGGCAGGGAAAGTATTGCTAAACATTAGCGCCATTTCGTCCGAGTCGGTCCAGTTAGTTTTTTTCTTAAGCTCCGCTTTTACACGCTCATAAAAAACAGTGCCCGGCAATGGGTACGAAACCGAAATACCTATCTCGAATGGCAACAGTTCATTGATCATTTTTATGGTTTCGGCGATGTCGGTCTTATCCTCGCCGGGATAACCGAACTGAATAAAGAAAGATGGCTTGATACCCACCCTTTTCATGTTTTTGCTGGCAATGTGGATCTGCTCAACAGTGGTACCTTTATCCATGGCATCCAGTATTTTTTGCGAGCCGCTTTCGGCGCCTATCCAAACATTCTCACATCCGGCTTTGGCCAATGCATCAACCAGCTCTTCCTCTACCAACAAATCAGCCCGCGATTGTATCTTGAAGCGGGTACGCAGATTTTCTTTTTGCATCAGCCCGGCAAACTCTCTTACCCAACCGGGTTTTAGCCCAAAAATATCATCGCAGAACCAAATATGATCTACCGGGAAACGCTCTTTCAGCATCTTCAATTCCTTAATCACATTTTGGGGACTGCGCGAGTTATATCGATTTCCATAAATGGGCTTTGCACACCAATTGCATTTAAACGGACAGCCACGGGTGGTGCCCATATTGATAGAGAAATAACCGGCGCTCTTTAACCAACAATCCCGATAAGGTTCAATATCCACCAGATCCCAGGCTGGCAACGGCAGGCTGTCCAGATCTTTTAATACCGGGCGGGGCATCGTCTTATGTACCTGGCTTTCGCCATCCAGGCAGGCAAGCCCGGCTATGTGCGAGACATCATTACCTCCCTTATTTATGGAATTGGCCAGCTCAAGCAAGGTATGCTCCGCTTCGCCTATGAGTACATAGTCGGCTCCTTCATTCAGATATTCTTCGTAACGGTCGGTCGAGTCTGAACTGGAAACAATCACTTTACATCCGCGTGCCTTTGCCATCTTGAACATATCAAAGGCCGCTTCGCGCATGTTGGTCAGGCACATTTTGGTGAGGTAGTTAAATCCGTCATCATACAGCACAAAAAAGTCGGGCCGGCCGGCGTCCAGAACCGGTTCGAGTTCTTTCTGATCGGCAACAAACATGGTATCAAACAACGATACCTCATAGCCATGCTCACGCATTAGCGAGGCCGCATAAAGCGTACCCAATGGCGCATAAGGCTGGCCCATGGCCCATTGTTTAGGGTCAAAACGTAAAAAATAGGAATGCGAAAAAAGTATCTTATTCATATCCTATAATGTAGCCCCCGGCGAGAGGTTCAACGTGCAAACGCATTTAACGCAAGTGGGGTTTTTGCTCATGTCCAGCGTGCGCCTAAAGTCTGTCGCCTGGTTGGTATTCAATATTTCGCTTAATGAATTATCGTGGATGTTCCCTATGGTATCATGAAAAAAGCAAGGCCGCACGCTTCCGTCCGCCTCAATGACGGTTGAAACCCACGGCGCATTGCACCTTTTATAGGGGAAAGGATTCAGTTTGTAAAATGCTGCGTAATAATTATAGATGTCCTGGATTTTTTCCGGCGACTCGGCTATATATCTATTCTCAAAATCATAGGTCCGGCTTAAAATTGTGTCCACTACATCCTGTAATTCGGGCAGTTCTTCTTCGCTTATCAAAACTTCATGCTGACGGGGCTCTGCCCACGCAGTTTGGCGGTTAAAGGCGTGGCTGCTAATATCGGCTGGCAAAAAACTGATCTGGTCTACACCCATATCTTTTGCTGCCGCGATGATGTTTGGCCAGTTTCTGAAATTAATGCGATGAATAACCGTACGCGCTGTAATCCGGTAAGCCGGGTTAAGCACTTTGATATGCTCAACGCCTTCTTTTAGTTTTTTGAAAGCGTTGGGGATATTACGGATAGCGTCATGGATAGCCTCATCCCCATCCAGCGATATTACAATATCATCCACCCATCGCAGCAGGTCATCGGCATTGTTTTTTAAGG
>DATCXS010000224.1:0-8593 GCA_036565645.1 Mucilaginibacter sp. | reverse complement strand
AGTATAAATATCAAAGCCACCGTATCCGTCCAGTTTATTCGATGAAAAAAAGGCATAGTTACCGCTGGCCGTCAGGCTTAGTCCGCTTTCATCGCCGTTGGTGTTAATAGGATAGCCCAGATTTTTCGGTACCTGCCATTTACCATCTTTGCCCAGGCGGCTTACAAACAAATCCTGGTTGCCCATGCCCGGCCATCCGTTCGAGCAAAAGTAAAGTGTGCTGTCGTCCGGATGTATAAAAGGCGATTGCTCGTTGTAGGTGGTATTAATGGTCGGTCCCAGGTTCTCCGGCTCGCCCCAACCTTTTTCGGTAAGAGTTGATTTCCAGATGTCATAACCGCCATAGCCTCCTTTACGGTTACTTACAAAATATATGGTACGGCCATCGGCACTGATAGAGGGCTGCGATTCCCAGCCGCTGGTATTAACCGGCGGACTTAAACTGAACGGTCTGGCCCAGTCGCCGCCACGTTTTTGTGATACGTAGATATCACAGCGTCCGCGACCATCGGGGCGATTACAGCCGGTAAAAAACAGAAATTTTCCATCCTGCGACATCGACTCAGAGCCTTCGTTATAATTAGGCGTATTAATGCGGTCGCTCAGATAAACGGCTTTTTGCCATTGGTTATTTGCTTTGTCACTCTGGTAAAAATCCTCATTTAACGCTATCTGCCGGGTGTAAATAATGGTCTTGTCGTCAGCAGTTGATACCGGCGAATATTCATCGGCACCAGTATTGATATTTGGCCCCATATTGATGGGTTTAAACGGCACAGGATGTTGCAGTGCATTAATGGCAAAAATACAATCCTTAAGTAGTTTTTGTGCATAAGCCATGGCCTGGCCCGATGTAGAAGGAAATGCGAGAAATTTCTGCAAATACTTCATAGCGTCCTGATATTGTGCTTCAGAAATTTCCATATCGGCCACTTTCGAATAAACAGCCCGGCTAAAGTCGGGGTTAAGGGCAATGACCTTTTTAAATTCATCAATAGCTCCTTTGTTATTTTTGGTAAGATGCATAAGATCGCCCAATTGAGCGTGGGCCTCAATGAATTTATCATCGGCATTAATGGCCTTTTTTAGCAAGTCAATAGCTTCGGGATAACTATGTTCGTCAATAGCTTGATTAGCCAGCGCATAGTTTTTTATGGCTTCCTTATCGGTAGTCGAATAGGGCTGTTGTGCAAATGCAAAAACAGATAAAAAGAGCAGTAAAAATGTAAGTATTACATTTTTCATGGGGTTAGCGCTTTATGTATCACGCTAAATTAACAAATTAAGGGATATTTAAATATTTATGCGTTTGTAAAGATATTTCCCACTTTGGGTTATTCATTACATAATCAACAATTAGTGGCGTCATTTCTTTAGCGCGCGACCACTCTGGTTGCAGGTATAATTTGCAGTTACTTGATACCAGTTCGGCATGTTGCTCGGCAAATAGAAAATCTGATTTGTTGAAGATGATAACCTTTAACTCATTGGCGTGTCGCGCAATGTGTGGTGAAGGCCCTTTGAATTTTTTTGGTGACAGGCAGATCCAGTCCCAATGCCCTGAAAGCGGATATGCACCCGATGTTTCTATAAAGGTTTTAATACCTTTATCCTGCAATTTTGCAGTCAGATAATCCAGATTGTATATCAACGGTTCGCCGCCGGTTACTACTACGGCTTTGCCGGGGTACTTTTGAGCATTTTCAACGATCGTGTCGGCAGGGGTAAGCGGGTGCAGCTCGGCATCCCAGCTTTCTTTCACATCGCACCAATGGCATCCTACATCACAACCGCCCAGGCGAATAAAGTACGCTGCCTTGCCGGTATTGTATCCCTCGCCCTGTATCGTGTAAAACTCTTCCATTAAAGGAAGCATTGTGCCATCTTCCGGAACCTGGTGTGCCATAAGGCCGCAAATGTACTTAATTGAGCTTAAAGGCGAAAGCTTAAAGCAGAAAGCTTGCGTTAAGTTGACTTTCATCTTGAGCTTTCACCTTTCGCCCTAAACAAGTACATTTGATTAGATGAAAAAACGTTACCTGCTAATTTTTTTATGCCTGCTTTTTTGCTTCACCTCTTGTGTGGATATAGAGGAGCGGTATGATTTTAAATTAGACGGTTCGTGCAACGTAGTTTATGGTTTCGACATGAGCCGTGCGATATCGGTTTTTAAGAATATTATCTCTGATTCGGTTAAGCAGACGCCGCAGTTTAATTTGATTAAGGATACCACTATGAGTTTTCTGGCGGTTTTGCCGGATAGCCTGGAGACTAAACTCACCAAAGACGAACTGGCCCTTGCCGCCAATAGCAATCTGTCTATAAAGATGGACCTGCAAAAAAGTATCATGAAACTGAATGTTACCTACACTGCCAAAAACGCTGCTGATCTGAAATATTACCTGGAACATCTTTCAAAAATATCCGTGAATAGCCAGTTAGATGCCGTAACAAAAAACAATAAGCAAGTGCACGGCTTTAATGCTCAGCAATTAGTAGCCGGTCAGGATTATTATCAATATGAAGTCACCCCTCATAAGTTTTATCGCATTGTAGACAAAGCCAAATTCAATGCCTTCCTGAAAAAAACTCAAAATACGCTGGTAATGGCTAAAGCGATGCTGATAGATATGCCTTATAAAGTCATCCTGAATTTTGCCAAACCGGTTAAGAAAGTAAGCAACCGCAGGGCTATCATATCTGCCGACCGGCACCATGTAACGCTTATCACCAACATGGACGACATTATTAAAGATCCAACCATTATGGACCTGAAAATCGATTTTTAGAACTATGACATGGTATAAAATACCCGATTTTCAATATACTGACAAGCCATTCATTACTAAAGTTAAGGTTAACGGTAAGGGGATTTGTCTGGTGGGATATGAAGGAAGTATCTACGCTGTATCGTCAACTTGTCCGCATGCCGGCGGCGAGCTAAGCGGCGGCTGGTGCAAAGACGGAAAGCTTATTTGCCCGATACACCGTTACTCGTACGACATACATACTGGCAAAGGCGATCCCGGCCAAAATGATTATATAGACGTTTATCCGGTTGAAGTGAGAGCTGATGGCGTTTATATTGGAATGACTTCCTTTTTTGAGAAGATTAAGGAAGCGTTTAAATAATAATTTGTCATTGCGAGGAGGAACGACGAAGCAATCGCAAACTTTTCTCCTTGCGATTGCCACGCTACGCTCGCAATGGCAAACTGGCTATCTTGAATCTTGGTTCTTGATTTTTATCTCTATTGATAAACTTCTTTTTTAGATGAAGCTAAAGTATTCTTTAGTAATCCGATAATCGTCATCAGCCCAACACCGCCCGGTACCGGGGTGATCCATGATGATTTTGGTGCTACATTTTCAAAGTCGACGTCGCCATATAATTTAAAGCCCGATTTGGTGATGGTTGAGGTTTCGCGGTTCATGCCAACATCAATTACTACTACGCCGTCTTTCACCATATCGGCAGTAATGAAGTTCTTTTTGCCGATGGCTACAATCAGGATATCAGCATCCAGGGTGAATTTTTTAATATCGGGAGTGCGGCTGTGGCAAATAGTTACGGTGCAGTTACCCGGCGTAGTGTTACGAGCCATCAGGATGCTCATAGGCGAACCTACAATATTGCTTCGGCCCACTACGACGCAATGTTTACCTGTGGTTTCCACGCCGTATTCTTTCAGCATTAAAGTAATGCCATAAGGCGTGGCTGGAATAAACGAGGGTAGATTACGCTGCATGCGGCCCAGGTTAATAGGGTGGAAGCCGTCGACGTCCTTACGGTGGTCAATACGCTCTGTTACTTTTTCTGGGTCGATATGTTTTGGAAGCGGTAGTTGCACAATGATACCGTCAATATCTGTATCTGCATTTAGTTCTTCTACCTTTTTCAGTAGCTCAGTTTCGGTAACAGTATCTTCATAACGTACCAGCGTCGATTTAAAGCCAACTTTTTCGCAGTTCCTGATCTTGCTGGCCACATAGGTTTCGCTGCCGCCGTCATGACCAACCAAAACCGCCACCAAATGCGGCTTTCGGCCTGTTTGAGCTAAAATTTGAGCAGCCTCTTCGGCTATTTCAACCTTCAATTTTTCTGATACGTATTTTCCGTCTAAAAGCTGCATTGTGCAAATATTAAAAAAGCGTCATTGCGAGGTACGAAGCAATCCCTAAAGCGAAAAGCATCGTACGCAATGTATATATAGGATTTGTTTATTAGTATGTGCAGAGATTGCTTCGTACCTCGCAATGACGTGGCGGCGAAACAACGCTCAATTAATCAAGTTTCAACACTGCCATAAACGCACTCTGTGGTATCTCTACGTTACCAACCTGGCGCATGCGTTTTTTACCGGCTTTTTGTTTTTCTAACAATTTACGCTTACGCGAAATATCGCCGCCGTAACATTTAGCAGTAACGTCTTTACGCATAGCTTTTACAGTTTCGCGGGCAATGATCTTGGCACCGATTGATGCCTGTATAATGATCTCGAATTGCTGGCGCGGTAAAAGTTCTTTTAGCTTTTCGCAGATCTTTTTACCAAAATCGTAAGAATTACCCCTGAAGATCAGCGATGACAAGGCATCTACCGGTTCGCCGTTAAGGCGTATATCAAGCCTTACCAAATCGCTGGCGCGGTAACCTATTTGATGATAATCAAACGATGCATAGCCTTTTGAGATGGTTTTTAGTTTATCGTAGAAATCAAAAACAATCTCGCCCATAGGCATTTCAAAAATCAGCTCTACACGGTCTGACGTAAGATAGGATTGATTTTTAATAAACCCGCGTTTCTGGATACAGAGCGACATTACCGGGCCAACAAATTCGGCTTTGGTTATGATAGTGGCTTTTATGTAGGGTTCCTCTACGCGATCTATTTTGCTTGGATCGGGCAGGTCGGACGGATTGTTTACTGTTATTTCGTCGCCTTTGGTGGTATAGGCCAGGTACGATACGTTGGGTACCGTGGTGATCACGGTCATGTTGAACTCGCGTTCCAGGCGCTCCTGGATGATCTCCATGTGTAGCATCCCCAGAAAACCGCAACGGAAACCAAAGCCCAAAGCAGCTGATGATTCGGGTTCAAAAACCAGTGAAGCATCGTTCAATTGCAATTTAGCCATTGATTCGCGAAGCTCTTCGAAATCTTCCGTATCAACCGGATAAATACCGGCAAATACCATTGGCTTAACTTCCTCAAAACCTTGTATACCTTGCGCGCACGGGCGGTCGATCGTTGTGATGGTATCACCGACCTTAACCTCGCGTGCTTCTTTAATACCTGATATGATATAGCCCACATCACCGGTTTTAATGACATCTCTTGGCGACGGTCTTAATTTCAACGTACCAACTTCGTCGGCAATGTATTCTTTTTCGGTAGCCACGAATTTAACACGATCATTTTTTTTGATCTCGCCGTTTACTACTTTAAAATAGGCAATGATGCCGCGGAACGAATTAAATACCGAGTCGAAGATCAAAGCCTGTAATGGTGCTTCGGGGTCGCCGACAGGAGCGGGGATACGTTCAACAATAGCACGCAGTACATCATGGACACCCAAACCTGTTTTGCCCGATGCCGCTAAAATGTCCTCGCGTTTGCAGCCTATCAGGTCCACAATCTGATCTTTTACCTCCTCTGGCATAGCACCCGGAAGATCCATCTTATTGAGTACCGGGATAATTTCCAGGTCGTTCTCTAATGCTAAATAAAGGTTTGATATGGTTTGAGCCTGAATGCCCTGGGCTGCATCTATAATCAATAGTGCACCTTCGCAGGCGGCTATGGAGCGTGATACCTCGTATGAGAAATCAACGTGTCCCGGAGTGTCAATCAGGTTCAGAACATATTTCTGTCCGTCAAGCACATACTCCATTTGTATGGCATGGCTTTTTATGGTGATACCACGTTCGCGCTCCAGGTCCATGTTGTCCAATAACTGGGCCTGGCTTTCGCGCTGGGTAATGGTGTTAGTGTACTCTAATAACCTGTCGGCAAGAGTACTCTTACCGTGGTCAATATGCGCTATAATACAAAAATTACGTATGTGCTTCATTCAGCCGCAAAAATAGCTTTTTTGAGCGATAAATTTGTATGGTTTGATCGATTTACGTAACTTGATAAGCTTTACCAAAACTTACTTATGAAAAGATCAATAATTGTGGTCGTTTTGCTTATTCCATTCATAGTCAGGGCGCAGATCAAACAATACAAAGCATCAAATGGTGTAACCTATCATGTGGGCGATACGCTGAGGTTAGGCCGGGGTACCAAATCTGACGGATCATTTTTATATTTTGAAGATCATGGGCTAATCCCGAACCCACGCTCTGTGCGCAACTTACCTAAGGAATTTGCCAATGTAGGCGCTATTATCAAAAGTATGCGTAAAATGACGGTGAACGGTATTGATAAGTATATGTTCAGCGTAAACCCCGGCGGGCCGATGCGTTACACTGTTTTTATTGATGACGCTATTGATGCCTGCGAAGTAAAACCCTGCAAAAGCGATGATGCCGCTGCCACAACAGGTTCAGTAGCTGACGAGATCAAAAAACTAAAGGCCCTGATGGACTCGGGTGCAATTACCAAATCTGAGTATGAAAAGCAGAAAAAGAAACTTCTGGGCGAGTAATCTTATTCAAACAAAATTAAAGATAAAAGCCCCAATAGTTAGCTAATGAGGCTTTTATCTTTTAATTATCTTAAAATCCTGAAGTCGGGTCAACTACTCGCCGCGTTTCAATCCGTATTTCTCAATTTTGCTGTATAGGTGGCTGCGTTGTATGTCAATATCATCTGCAGTTTTTGATACGTTCCAGTTATTTTTTTCGAGCTTGAACTTGATATACTCGCGTTCGGCGTAGTCTTTGTAATCCTGAAAGTTCTTGAACTGGTTATAGTCTGTTTGCGGAGCTGCGGCCTGGGCCTCGGCGGTAGCCGGAGCAGTTGGGTTGGCAAAGGATTTCACATCGTCATCAGTAATAGTCTTATCGCTCAGAATGATCAAACGTTCAACCATGTTGCGCAGTTCGCGGATGTTACCGGTCCAGGGCAAGGCTTTGAGGGCGTCCAGGGCGCTGTCTGAGATCTTTTTAACCGGCATGCCGTATTCATTACAGATCTCGTCCAGAAAGTTCCGGGTAAGCAGCGGAATGTCATCCTTACGTTCAGTCAGCGGCGGTACGTGGATCAGGATAACGCTTAGCCGGTGGTAAAGGTCCATACGGAAGTTACCAAGTTCAATCTCCTTCAGCAAGTCTTTGTTGGTGGCTGCTACTACACGTACATCAACCTCTATCTCTTTCTCGCCGCCTACGCGGGTAATCTTATTCTCTTGCAGAGCGCGCAGCACTTTGGCCTGGGCCGACAAGCTCATATCACCAATCTCATCCATAAACAAGGTACCGGCATTGGCCGACTCGAACTTACCGATACGCTGCTTGATGGCCGAGGTAAACGAACCCTTTTCATGGCCAAACAGCTCACTCTCTATTAACTCAGACGGGATAGCTGCGCAGTTAACCTCAATAAGCGGCGCGTTGGCGCGGCTTGACTTTTCATGCAGCCAGCGGGCCACCAGTTCTTTACCGCTACCGTTGGCGCCTGTAACTAGTACACGGGCGTCAGTAGGGGCAACACGGTCAATAGTTTCTTTGATCTTGGCAATGGCCTGCGATTCGCCCAGTATAGGGCGGACTTTGGATACCTTACGTTTCAGTACTTTGGTTTCAACCACCAGGCTACCTCGATCCAGCGCATTGCGGACGGTGATGAGCAACCGGTTCAGATCGGGTGGTTTGGATATGAAGTCGAACGCGCCTTTTTTGCTGGCCTCGACGGCAGTTTCCACCGTGCCGTGGCCCGATATCATGATAAAGGGCAGATCGGGTTTAATGCCCAGGCCTTCGGACAGTACCTCCATGCCGTCCATGCGGCTCATTTTTATATCGCAAAGTACAAGGTCATAGTCGTTATTGCGAATCAGTTCTAACCCGTCAATGCCGTTATCTATATCCTCAACTTCGTAATCTTCATATTCAAGTATCTCGCGCAGGGTATTACGAATCGCCCGTTCGTCGTCAATAATTAAAATTTTAGCCATTATAAATGTTTAGTAGACTTTCTTGTAGTAACGTTAACTAATATAGCTATTGTATAGGAAACTAAACACTTTTTGAGCCTACTTGTTTGGAGGTAGTCGTTTTTTTGATTATTTGAAGAATTATTGTCGCCTTTGTTCCGCTTATAAAAGTGAAACATGTGGAATAATATTTTTTATTAAATGATTGATATTTAGGTTGTTAATTAAATTAGCTGGAACAAAGCGAAACGTAAGTAATACTTTATATGGTAAATGTAATATGCTGATAATAAGATAATTATACTATTTTACTAAATTTTCAAATTTTGGAGTGAAACAGACTTGGTGAAACAAGATCTTTTTGACTCTGACACATAGAGACGCAATGCGTTCTCTACAACTGGAGAATAATTTATTTTATCCAACGCATAAAATCATCTTCATCAATAACAGACCATGAATGCGGGTTCTTTTCCCTGCCTTGTTATTGCTG
>DATCXS010000070.1:0-3718 GCA_036565645.1 Mucilaginibacter sp. | reverse complement strand
TTTATAGCCGAGGTGATATCGAAAGTAAAAGGATCATAACCGCCGCTATGTGTACCCACACTTTTACCATTTACAAAAACTTCCGATTCAAAATCGACCGCGCCAAAATGCACCAGGATGTTTTCGCCGGTCCAGGTTTTTGGTACAGTAAAGGTACGTTTATACCACAGGCGCTCGTGATGCTCCATCACACCAGATAAAGCCGACTCCACCGGGAACGGAACCAAAATAGTCGATGATAGCTTACCGGCAGGCAAACTCTCGCCGACGTTGCCCGGCTGGTATTGCCAAAGGCCATTCAGGTTCATCCATTTAGTGCGCACCATTTGGGGGCGCGGATATTCAGGCAAAACGCTGTTGGGGTTTACATCTTTTGCAAACTTGCTCATTAAAGCGGCCTTTTTTGGCTGCCACTGCTGGGCAACCAGCAACGACGGCACAAGCAGGCAGATAGCTATTGATAAAAGTCTTTTCATACAATTAAGTTATTGAGGAATAAATTGGCAGGCTAAATTTAAAGTAAAAAGAAATTAATGCCATACTATACAGCATTTATGTTACAAATTGAATTTTTACGATGTTGCAAAATCAGTATCTTGCGCCCCATGTACGATATCTGTTGCGTAGGCCATATTACTTCTGATAAAATTGTTAATACCCGCGGTACAATGCATATGCCCGGGGGTACTGCATTATATTTTTCGTGTGCGCTAAATAAACTGGATGTAAATTATGTTTTGGTAACGGCGCTTGCCGAATCCGAGATGGAATATGTAAAATATCTGCGCGATAAAGGTATTGAAGTGCGTGTTCAACCCAGCGGACATACCGTAGTTTTTGAAAATATTTATGGCGAGAACCAGGACGAGCGAACTCAAAACGTTTTGCAGATAGCCGATGCCTTCACTATGGATCAGCTGCTGAATGTTGACGCAGGTATATTTCACCTGGGGCCGTTGCTGACCGGTGATTTTAGTACAGATTTCATTAAAACGCTATCTGCAAAAGGACGCCTTGCTTTAGATGTGCAGGGTTACCTGCGTAAAGTGGTGGACCAAAAGGTTTCCCTGACTGATTGGCCCGAGAAAAAAGAGGCTTTGCAATACATCGACATTTTAAAGGCCGACGTTGCCGAACTGGCCGCACTGTCAGGATGCGACACGGTTGAAGACGGCGCAAAATTTTTATTGGATTTAGGCGTAAAGGAGGCCGTGATCACCAATGGCAGCCTTGGCTCAGCTATTTATACCAACAACAATTATTACCGCATTCGCGCCTATCATCCCGAATTGGTGGTTGATGCAACAGGCTGTGGTGATACCTATATGGCCGGTTATTTATATAAAAGGATAAAGAAAGCTGTTGATATCCGGCAGGCGGGCGAGTTTGCTGCGGCTATGGCCGGGTTAAAAACCATGTCGCCGGGACCATTTGTGGGCACCGATGATGATGTGATGCGCTTTATGGCCCAAAGCGTCGCCTGATTATCCTGTTATCGCAACGCCATCTTGCGTGTTATACTGATTTATGCTGATAGACAGTGTACAGCCATGTAATTTGATGGATACCCGGACCAAATTTATCGTGGTCTGTAATCCTGATCCTGGAAATTTATCAAGGGGATTGTAAATTCAAATCCGCAGAGCATAGCGTGCCGGATTATAAATATTATAAATCCGAACCAACAGGGAGATACAGTATTATACGTTAACTCTTTGCAGCTTTAACCGCTTTAATCAGCGTGTCAACTTGTTCGGGTGCTTTTCTGAAAGCCTTAGAAAGCGTGCCGTTAGCATTAAAAACAGCAATGTAAGGCGTGGTTTCTATCTTATAATATTTTTGGACCACATAAGTATAACCTTCTGTACCCACAATGATATTCCGATACTTTGTTAGATTAAATTCTTTTACAAAGCTTTTAATAGCCCGGATGTCGTAATTGTTAGACCAGGTGATCATCACGATTTGTGCATCGCCAAACTGTTTTATTTTTTCGCGCATTTGCATAGTGAGGTGCTGGCAGTGCGGGCAATCAGGCGAAAAGTAAATCAGCACCGTACGGCGATGTTTCAAGTTTGCAGGAGTAGCCCAGGTACTGTCGGTTTTTAATATGCGGTAGGGCGGTATGGCCGAGCCTGGTTTTTCGTTTTGTGCGTTGCAGCCTAAAGCAACTATTATCAAGCTAAAAAATAAGATCAGTTTTTTCATGTTTCAATTTCAATTATGCCTCCAGCAATTCCATTTGCCAAGCCATATGTTCTTCAGTTATTGGATATAACGCATTTTTGCGGATAGAATGATAAATCGCATAAAATAATTTCATATACTCACCCTTTAATGCCGGAACAAACTCAATGTTCTTTTCGCCATCGGGGCCAACAGTTACCAGCTTACCTTCCATGCCGGCCGGTTCTACGCCATACGCCTCATTCGTCGGCAATATACCTTTATCTAATTGTGCCTCCTGTACATCACAGCGGTATTTGCTGTAACTGCCTACGGTACCATGTGCTACAAATGCAGGCAACGGATCGGCAATTAATAGCCCCGATGTTAAATAAACCACCAATCCCGCCGGATATGTCAATCGGAAGTTCATATAATCGGGTACAACAGACAGGTCGCGTTGTATGGTAATCAACTTTTCAGACTTAAGCGGCTTGCCAAACAGCGAAATTGCCTGATCTATTAAATGCGGACCAAGTTCATACACTATACCATTTATCGGAGTCTCTTTAGTTTCTTTAAAAGGCTTGGGGTTCAGAGCCGGTTTGTAACGGTCGTACCGTAAGGTTACTTCAGTAAGCTTGCCCAGGCGGCCGCTGTCTATCACTTCTTTAAGCGACAAGAAATCGCTGTCCCAACGACGATTCTGATAGCAGAACACTTGTTTACCAACGCTTCGTGCTATATCAAACAATTCCTGTATCTCGGCGACATTGCCTGCTGCCGGTTTTTCAATCAGTACATGCTTACCGGCATTCAGCGCCTGCTTAGCAAAATCAAAATGAGTGAAGTTAGGCGTGTTTATAATGATCAGCTCGATCTCTGCATCGTTCAAAATCTCTTCAATCGAATTATAACTCACAATATCCGGATAATGCGCAGCCATTTTTTTCTGATGCCGCTCAACCACCGCTTTTAATTTAAACTGCGGATTGGTGCTCAGGAACGGCGCGTGGAATATTCTGCCCGACATGCCGTATGCCAATAAACCGGTTACTATAGGTGATGCCATGTTAGCTTGTTGTATTGCTGCGCCAAATTATGGTTTTAACCAAGCTTATGCAAAAATAGGTTGAAATATGTATCTGATTTATTTCAGTGTTGAGTGTATCGCATCAATTAAATCAAGGTGACGTTGTACAGTCATCAAATGCCTGTTGGCAAAAGCCTTGATCTGCGGATCATAAGCAGATTTAGCGGTATACTGAAATTGGGCAATAGCGTTTTTATAATCACTGCTCATTTTTTCCAGGTAAGCCCGGTCAAAATCCTTACCTGTTTTTTGTGCCAACTGGTTAATAGTCACTTCACTATTCCAGCTTATAGAGTCAGGCAGTGCGATCTTTTTTATCCTGGCAAGCGAATCTAAACGCTTGCGGCCCTTGGTTAAGTCCTTCACCATCATTGCACCGAAATTTCTTACGCGTTTGTCCGCCCCTCTTTGTTTGGCCATATTGCCTATTTTAATCTCCACCAGGCAAGCTTCGGCCAT
>DATCXS010000117.1:0-4413 GCA_036565645.1 Mucilaginibacter sp. | reverse complement strand
CAACGCATGCGACAGGCGCTCGCTTACCGTACCTTTGCGCCATTCTTCATCGCGCACTACTTCTTTACCTTTGCTTTTTACGGTGTCGGCATATTCAACCAAACGCTCGGTAGCATCCTGGCGACGGTTCAGTAATACATCCTCTACCAATTCCAGCAATTGCTTATCAATCTCCTCATAAACCTCAAGCATACCGGCATTGACAATACCCATATCCATACCCGCTTTAATGGCATGGTATAAGAATGCTGAGTGCATAGCCTCGCGCACCACATTGTTACCTCTGAACGAGAATGAGATGTTACTCACTCCTCCACTTACCTTAGCATGCGGCAGGTTTTGTTTGATCCAGCGGGTGGCTTCGATAAAGTCGACCGCGTAGTTGTTATGTTCCTCCAAACCGGTAGCTACCGTCAGGATGTTAGGGTCGAAAATGATGTCCTGCGGCAGGAAACCAACCTCGTTAACCAATATGTCATACGATCTTTTACAGATCTCGATGCGGCGCTGCAAGGAATCGGCCTGACCTGTTTCATCAAATGCCATAACAACCGTTGCAGCACCATAGCTTAATATCTTACGGGCATATTCTTTGAATTTTTCTTCGCCTTCTTTCAGCGAGATAGAGTTCACGATGCCTTTACCCTGTATACATTTTAATCCCGCCTCAATAACTGTCCATTTTGACGAATCGATCATGATGGGCAGTTTGGCAATATCCGGTTCGGACGCAACCAGGTTTAGAAACTTCACCATCACGGCTTCAGAGTCTATCATACCCTCGTCCATATTGATGTCAATAACCTGAGCTCCGCCTTCTACCTGTTGACGCGCAACGGTTAGTGCTTCCTCGTAATTTTCGGCCAGAATAAGTTTAGAGAACTTTGGTGAACCGGTGATATTGGTACGCTCACCAACATTTACAAAAATACTTTCGGGAGTAATGGTTACAGCTTCCAAACCGCTTAAGCGCATGTGTGGCTCTACCGCCGGAATCAAACGCGGCGAGTATTTTTCGGCACGCTCCGCAATACATTTAATGTGATCGGGCGTAGTACCGCAGCAACCACCTACGATGTTTACCAAACCGGCTTTCATAAAATCATCTACCTGGTGGGCAGTTTCGTGTGCGGTTTCGTCGTACTGACCAAACTCGTTCGGCAAGCCGGCGTTCGGATAGGCCGATATAAACACATCAGCTTTTTCCGAAAGCTCCTGAATATGTGGGCGCATTTCCTTAGCACCCAAAGCGCAATTCAAACCAACCGATAACAAATTGGCATGACGCACTGAGTTCCAGAACGCCTCAACAGTTTGCCCGGATAAGGTACGGCCCGAGGCATCGGTTATAGTACCCGATATCATCACCGGCAAATGTTTGCCGGTTTCTTTGGCGTAACGATCTATAGCAAATAATGCAGCTTTGGCATTCAGGGTATCAAATATAGTTTCGACCAATAACACGTCAGATCCACCATCAACCAAACCACGTACCTGGTCATAATAAGCATTAGCCAGGTCATCAAAGGTAACGGCGCGATAGCCCGGATCATTTACATCCGGCGATAGAGAAGCAGTACGGTTAGTGGGGCCGACAGCACCGGCTACAAAGCGCGGCTTGTGCGGTTCTTTTGCAGTATATTCATCAGCAGCTTCGCGGGCAATGCGGGCGCCTTCGTAGCTCAGCTCGTAGGCCAGTTCTTCCATTTTATAATCAGCAAGCGATATTACCTGCGTGCTGAAAGTATTGGTTTCAATGATATCTGCACCGGCCGCTAAATACTCGCCATGAATAGCTTTGATCACATCCGGGCGGGTGATATTCAGCAAGTCATTATTTCCCTGCAGATCAGTCGGGTGATCTTTAAACCGTTCTCCACGAAAATCCTTCTCAGTCAGTTGGTACCGCTGTATCATGGTACCCATTGCACCATCGATAATGAGTATGCGTTTTTTTAGTTCTTCTTTTATATTCATTGTTGAGATGGAAGAATTGAGATGTGAGACATGAGATTAAATTATCGCAAGCACTACATCAATTCACATAATAAAACGGGAGTTTCGAAATGGGATAAAAGGAACAGATAGGTTTCTCATATCGCAGGTCTCATATCTAACGTCTAAGCTGCTTATTTCGAAAATCGGGTATCGAATTGACTTTCACTTATCTGTCTCATCGCTTGTTTCAGCTGAGTAGAATGTAGCACCTTGTAAAGCCACAGGTTGCTAAGACATCGCAGGGTCTAATCCCTCCGTCTTTCTCTATAAGCAGCGCAAAGTTGCAGAATAAGTTGGTAATAAACAAGTCAAATTTACGGCGATGAGCCGCCGCGTTTGATGAGTTAGGCGAGCTGTTTAATTTGCGTTACCCCAACTGCTTGCATGGTCAGGTGGCCGTTATAAATACCACCAGTTTCGACCAATAAGGTTGTGGCACATATATCACCGGTTATTTTACCGGTGCCTTTAATTTCAAGCGATTCGACCGCGATGTTACCTTGCACGGTACCATAAACTACCATTTCTTTAGTGTTTATGTTTCCGGTTATAACACCTTGTTCGCCCAGGATCAAGCCTTCGGCCACTTGTACGTCGCCGTTTACCTGGCCGTCAACACGGGCCACCGCAGGAGCAGTTAAATTACCGGCTACTACGCTGCCTTCGCTTATTAATGTAGATATGGCCTGGAGGTCAAGTGCTACTTTATCTTTCTTAGAAAAAACACCCATGTTTGGTTGTTAGTTATTGAGGGTTAAAAATTTAACCGGGTTAACCGGCTTACCATCCTTACGTACTTCATAGTGCAGGTGTGCACCGGTTGAGCGCCCCGTTGAACCAACTTCGCCAACTTTGTCACCTACTGAAAGTTTCTGACCAACGTGCACAGTAATGCGCGATAAATGGCCGTATAAAGTTTCAAAGCCATTGGCATGCGCCACACGAACACAGTTACCATACCCTCCGGCCCAGCCTGCAGAAACTACACGGCCATTTGCAGTACAATGGGCAATATCGCCACGGCGACCTTTGAAGTCAATACCCGGATGAAACTCTGCATGAGCCGAGTTAAACGGATCGCTTCTGAAGCCAAAACCCGAGGTCATTGAGCTTATGCGCGGATATCCCATCGGGGTAAAGGCTACGCTATTTACCAGGTGGGTCAGATAATCGTTGTAAGCCATGTAAATTTCTTTATCAGTAAGCTTGTCATTGTCCATATTTGCATCGCCGCCTACCGACTTGGTTGAAAAGCCTTTCAAACCGCGCTTTCTTAAATAATCGTTGATCTTTTTCAGCTTACCCTCAATAGCCTGTATGTAACTTTGAGCAGAGTTTTGATCTGCTTGTTTTTGCAGTTCGACCGGTATCTGGCCCTTAAGACTTACGATTTGGGCAAGCAGCAATTGCTTTTCATGATCTTGCTGTTGCATACTATTACGCAGTAAAAATATCGATCCTACTAATAATGCGATCACCCCTACTAAAGCCATTGCATAATATTTTAAGTGTGCAATATGGCGCGTACGTATTTGGATTGTTTTAGTACCCTGTTTATTTTTACTTAAAATAACTATGGTACTAACGTCTTTTGGCTTAACTTTCATTTACATTTATAAGAATTAGGGGCTTGCAATTTATAAAAAGACCCCCACAAAACAATATTAATTTAAAACAAAACACCCTCTTGATTGTATTGGTCTTTGTCAGCAAGATGTTATTATTACGAATTTTAAACCGTTAATGTTGCCGATTTATTATTTTTGCTATGTAATAAAATTGAAATAGACATACGTTATGATGTATCCGGAATATTTAGTGACCCCAATGCGCGAGGAACTTACCCGTGTTGGTTTTGAAGAATTAAAAGACGCCGAAGCTGTAAAAAGCGCGATTGAGAGCGAGGGCACCGTGTTTGTAATGGTAAACTCTGTTTGCGGTTGTGCTGCTGCCAATGCACGCCCCGCTGCACGAATGGCCGCCCAAAATCAAAAGCATCCTGATAAAATGGTAACCGTGTTTGCCGGCATGGAAAAAGACGCTGTAGATACCGCGCGTAACTACATGCTGCCTTATCCGCCATCGTCGCCAGCTATGGCTTTGTTTAAAGACGGTAAACTGGTGCACATGATTGAACGCCATCAAATTGAAGGCCGCCCTGCACAAATGATCGCGGATAACCTGATCGGTGCATTTGAACAGTATTGTTAGTTAGTTGATAAAGATTAGTTGATCTTTTTGAAAGTATATAAGGCCCGCTGTTTACAGCGGGCCTTTTTGTTTCAGTATTTGAAAATACTATGTCTTGTCTTCCCTGGGCGAGACGCTATGCAACCGGTTAGAGGGGGCTGTGTGGGCTGTAACAATTCTGCTTCTTCATTGTCTTACCATTTTGAAGCAAAAAACTGTTACTTT
>DATCXS010000266.1:0-2412 GCA_036565645.1 Mucilaginibacter sp. | reverse complement strand
GAGCAATCAAACTCGCCGACATAGTAATGATGAAGCCGGTATGGTTTGGCTGCCTTACTGCCGGTATGAGCTGACCACTAAGTTATCACCCGAACAGATCAGGGAAAAACTTCAGGAAGACGATTCACAAAGCTTTATTGCCGATTTTTTACCGGATTATATCCGCATAAAAGATCAGGACGATTTTCGTTTTGGCGATTATTCCCGCTCATTTAAACCCCAGGCCAAATTGTATTTAACAACGCTGCCCCAAGGTACAAAGATCAGCGTTGTATTTAAACCGGCAGCAAAAGCCATTTTAATATTGTGCCTGGTAATGATCATTTTATTGGCCGGCATAGTGTTTTCTAAAAGTAATGACCTGATTGTGGGGAGATATAAAGAAACAGCAATAGCTTGCTTTGGCCTGGTAATATTGGGTTATCTGCTGCCTGTCGTTGCCTTTAATGCTGATCTGACAAAACTGAAACTATTTATTGACGACCTGCTCGAAGTTGAACCAGAAAATTAAATCTATGAATACTATTTTTGATACGATATCTACCGTTATAAAAAATCGCCGTACCATAAAGCCGTTTATGATGAATGGCCAAAAGATAGCCGACGAACAAGTGAGCCAATTATTAGAGTTGGCCGACTGGGCGCCGACGCACGGTTTAACCGAGCCCTGGCGCTTTGTAGTTTATGCCAACCCTGCTCATTTCTGCAATGCCCATGCAGAATTATATAAACAAAATACGCCGACTGACGAATTTACTCAGGGCGTTTATGATAACCTGTTGCATCAGGGCGACAAAGCATCGCATGCAATTATTGCGGTGATGCAGCGCGGCAATCTGCCTAAAATACCAGCCTTCGAAGAAATGGCGGCTACGGCCTGTGCTGTACAAAATATTCTGTTAGGTGCTACCGCTCTTGGATTTGCCTCTTACTGGGGCACTGGCGGCATGATACTAAAACCTGCCATGCATACGTTCTTGAACTTACACGACGAAGACCAGGTAATGGGTGTTTTGTATCTCGGCTACGCCGATGAACATCCTAAAGGAATAAGGCGAACCCCATTAACTGAAAAAGTTAAATGGGTATAAGCTAACCAATTCGTTTGTTTTTCCGTAAATCAATTATAACTTAATCTGAATGTAAGTATTTTGTCAAATTTTAAATAAATGTTAATAAATTTATTTATTAAGAAAAAAATAGGTATATTTGTATAAATCAATTATACAGCTCACACCTGATTTTTTATTAACTATTGAATTAAAACTCAACAAAGTATGAGAAAACATTTTTGGTGGATAAATTGCGTTGTACTGATCTTGTTATTGAGCGTTATAAGTTGGACGCCGGTACGCACAATAAAAAATACAAAAACTTTAAAAACTGTACATGCTGCTACCGCTAAAGAGTTATTTAGCCGGTACGTGAATACCGTATATCAAACTGCCCGTTTAGAGGAAACAGGTATGGATCTGGATGTTTTTAAAAAGGCATTAACCGGCTATTTCAATATCAAAGCTCAAAATAACCTGGCTCAAAACAGCTCGGTAATCACTGTGGTCGATTTTAGCAAATCAAGCCGCGAAAAACGCATGTGGATCATCGACCTGTTAAACAACCGTTTGTTGTTGAACACCTGGGTGGCTCATGGTCAGGGTAGTGGTAATGATATGGCAACCAGTTTTTCAGATACCAACGAGTCGCATCAAAGCAGTTTAGGCTTTTATCTGGCCGATGATGTATACGTAGGTAAACATGGTCGCTCGTTACGTTTGGATGGCTTAGATCAAGGCTTTAACACCAATGCACGCTCACGTGGTGTGGTTGTTCACGCTGCCGAATATGTAAGTGCAGGGACTATTGCGGCAATAGGCCGTTTGGGTCGTAGCTTTGGTTGCCCGGCGGTATCTCCGGCAGTGATAGATCAGGTGATCAATACTATTAAAGGTAAGTCAGTATTCTTTATCAATGGTAACAGCTCTGATTATACCTCAAAGTATTTAAACGATAGCGTCTTAGCTAATTTTGTAGTGCCTGATAGTGCTGCTACAGCCATGATCGGCTCGCCGGAATTATAAGAATTTTCAATATAGTTTTTTAACAAAGAAGCCCCGCAGTCGCTGCAGGGCTTCTTTGTTAATATATAATACTTTTTATAAACTTTTGTCATTTTATGTTAGTCCGGGATTATAAATCCGGACTAACATCTATAATGGCATTGAAAATGACATAAAAAGATGCAATTGATAATCAGTAAATTATAGACTTGTTGTTGGCAGCACGCTGTCATATTGAGCGATAGCGAAATATCTTATACGTAAATGCGATCGCTCGTATAAGATCCTTCACTATGTTCAGTATGACAAATGAATTATAGACTTGGTATTGGCAGGAACGAGGAGAAATCTATAC
>DATCXS010000237.1:0-5881 GCA_036565645.1 Mucilaginibacter sp. | reverse complement strand
GACAAAGAACAATTGGATCAATTTCAGATCCCGGAGATTGACCTGGTTATTGTGGATCTTTATCCGTTTGAAGAAACTGTTGAATCGGGCGCTGGCCATGACGATGTGATCGAAAAGATCGACATTGGTGGTATATCACTGATTCGCGCTGCTGCCAAGAATTTTAAAGATGTAGTTATCCTGGCCTCGAAGGATGATTATACTGAACTATACGAAATGTTAAGCTCACAAAACGGCAGCACTACTATTGACCAACGCAAGCGTTTCGCTCAAAAGGCATTTAACATTACCTCAAATTACGATACAGCCATTTTCCAGTACTTTAACCAGGAAAATCCGCTGCCGGTGTTTAAGCAGAGCATACAAACCAGCCAAACCCTGCGTTATGGCGAAAATCCCCACCAAAAAGGCATATTCTATGGCAACCTGGATGCTATGTTCACCAAGTTGCACGGTAAAGAACTATCATACAACAACCTGGTTGATGTTGATGCAGCCGTTGCCCTGATCGACGAGTTTACTGAACCCACCGTGGCTATTTTGAAACATACCAACGCTTGCGGTATTGCAAGCCGTTCGTTCATCAAAGAAGCCTGGATTGACGCTTTGGCCTGCGACCCGGTTTCTGCTTTTGGCGGGGTCATCATTGCTAACGCAGAGATAGATGCCGAAACTGCTGCCGAGATCAGCAAGATATTTTATGAAGTGTTGATCGCTCCTGCTTATACTGATGAGGCAGTACAGATACTCCAGGAGAAAAAGAATAGGATCATCCTGGTGCGCCAGCCGGTTGAATTGCCGGCCAAGCAGTTCAAAACTTTACTGAACGGCGTTATTGAACAAGACAAAGACAACACGGTTGAGGGGCCGGACCAAATGACCCCGGTTACTAATCGCCAACCAACTGAGCAGGAGCTGAAAGACCTTTATTTTGCTAATAAAGTAGTTAAACATACCAAATCAAACACTATTGTTTTTGCAAAAAACAACCAGTTAATGTCAAGCGGTGTGGGGCAAACCTCGAGGGTCGACTCACTGAAACAGGCGGTTATCAAGGCCGAAAGCTTTGGTTTTGACCTGAATGGTGCAGTTATGGCTTCGGACGCTTTCTTCCCGTTCCCGGATTGTGTTGAGCTGGCTGCAGAGGCAGGTATACTGGCCGTACTACAACCAGGCGGATCAATAAACGACAAACTTTCAGTCGAAATGTGTAACGAAAAAAATATTTCGATGGTTACTACCGGCGTGCGCCACTTTAAACACTAATTGTTAATAACTGGCGGGCGTTGATTAAGTAAGCAGGTATAAAATATCAACAAAACAAACTATTTGCTACCTATTAAACGTTAAAGGGGTGTCAGTAGTTAAATTTGATATTTTTTAAATATTTCAAAATAAACCACTCACTTAATCAACATATTCCAACTTATTCAACTAAATTTAACAACTTTGCAAATTATTTGAAGCAAACGAAAAATGGGCTTATTTAATTTTTTCACACAAGAAATAGCGATAGATTTAGGTACTGCAAATACCCTCATCATACATAATGACAAAGTTGTTGTCGACGAACCGTCGATAGTGGCTTTTGACCGCACTACTAATAAAGTTATAGCCATTGGGCGCCAGGCCATGCAAATGGAAGGTAAAACCCACGACAATATCCGTACTGTACGGCCGCTTAAAGACGGTGTAATTGCCGACTTTAACGCTGCCGAGCACATGATACGCGGCATGATTAAAATGATTAACCAGGGTAAAGGCTGGTTTTTCCCGTCATTGCGTATGGTGATCTGTATCCCTTCGGGTATTACAGAGGTTGAGAAACGTGCTGTGCGCGACTCGGCCGAAATTGCAGGTGCTAAAGAGGTTTATCTGATCCACGAGCCAATGGCTGCTGCCGTAGGTATAGGTATCGACGTTGAGGAGCCGATGGGTAACATGATCATCGATATTGGCGGTGGCACTACCGAGATTGCGGTTATCGCCCTGTCAGGTATCGTGTGCGACCAATCTATCCGCGTTGCGGGAGATAACTTTGACTCTGACATCGTTCAATACATTCGTCGTCAGCATAACATCATGATTGGCGACCGTACTGCCGAAAAAATTAAAATTGAAGTAGGTGCAGCATTACCCGAACTAAGCGATCCGCCGACGGATTTTGCTGTACAGGGCCGCGACCTGATGACCGGCGTGCCTAAACAGATCATGGTATCATACACCGAGATTGCGCATTGCCTGGATAAATCTATATCAAAAATTGAAGAGGCGATATTAAAAGCTTTAGAGATCACGCCGCCAGAACTTTCGGCAGATATTTATCAAACGGGTATCTATTTAACCGGCGGTGGTGCATTATTACGCGGATTAGACAGACGTATATCTGCCAAAACCAAGTTACCGGTACACGTTGCCGAAGATCCGCTTCGCGCCGTAGTACGCGGGACAGGTACTGCCCTTAAAAATATTGGTAATTTTAAATTCCTGATGCAATAAATCAGAGGCAAGGTTCAAGAGTCAAGAATCAAGAGGTAAACGTTCACTCAATATCCTGACTCTTGATTCTTGACTCTTGAATCTAATCTTAGACAGATGCGCAATCTTTTAATATTTATTACCAAGTATAACGCATTTTTTCTGTTCGTTATATTCGAGGTTAGCGCGCTGGTTATTTATATCAAATACAATTCTTTCCAAAAAGCAACTTTTATTAACAGTACCAACCAGGTTACCGGTAATCTGTACAATCAGGTTGGTAAGCTAAAAAGCTATTTATCGTTACAGGAAGTAAACGATAGCCTGGCACGCGAGAACGCCCGTTTACGCAATCAGCTTAAAACATCTTTTTATATTGATTCGGTTGCCAGGCATAAGGTGGTTGATACCGTTTACAAACAACAGTATGAATACATCGATGCCGACGTGATCAACAACTCGGTTAATCGCCGCAATAACTATATTACCATCAATAAAGGCAGCCGTGCCGGTGTAGCTAAAGGCATGGGCGTCATCTGTCCGCAAGGCGTGGTAGGCAAAGTTGTTTTTGTAGGCGAACATTTCTCTGTAGTTCAATCCCTGTTACATAAAGAAACCATTATCAGCGCTGCGCTTGCGGGTACCAAAGATCTCGGCTCATTTGTTTGGGGCGATGATTTAAATCCGCATACGGGGTTGTTGTATGACGTATCCAATAGTGCTTCGCCAAAATTGGGAGAATCTGTAGTGACATCCGATCTGTCATTATGGCCAACCGGCATACTTATAGGTAAAATAACAAACCTGCACTCAAAAACCACTAAGGGGCTTTTCCTGAATATGGACGTAGCTATATCGGTTGATTTCAGTAAGCTTCAATATGTCTATGTGGTAGATAACAAACTTGCTGCCGAGCAATTGGGATTGGAGGCCCAGGAGAAAAAAGATGAGTAGAACTATTGTTGTTAATATACTTCGCTTTGTCGCCCTGGTATTTATACAAGTGTTTTTGTTAAAGAATGTCAGCCTGTATGATCTGTCTACGCCTTACCTGTATATACTTTTCATTTTGCTGTTGCCCTTTGAAACACCTAACCTGGTATTGTTTGCACTGTCATTCATCCTGGGTTTAACTATTGATGCCTTTTACGATACCCCCGGGCTACATACTACTGCCTGCGTGCTGCTGGCTTTTGTGCGTATACTGTTTATCAGCATTACGGTACAAAAAGAAGGCTTTGATAACGAGCCCGAACCTACGCTCAGCATTATGGGTTTCAGATGGTTTTTTACCTATACGCTTATCCTTACTTTATTTCATCATTTCTTCTTGTTTATACTGGAAGTGTTCAGGTTCTCAGAGATACAATATACACTGGGGCGCGCTGTACTAAGTACAATATTTACTGTATTTTTGATACTGGTTGCAGGCCTGTTGTTTTATAAAAGTAAAGAGCGTAAATGAATCAATATTTTGAGCGAAGATACATTATTGGCGGCATATTTATTACCCTTGTCCTGATACTGCTTGGCCGCCTGTTTTATATCCAGATCATTGACGACAGGTACACGCTTTATGCTAACCATAATGTCATCCGCCAATATATCCAATATCCTGCCCGCGGGCCAATCCTTGATCGCAATGGGAAAACCCTGGTCACTAACGAATTAGTGTACGACGTTAGCGTTACCCCAAAAGAGATCAAACGTTTCGACACTTCGGAGTTTTGCAAACTACTGGGCATTGACAAAGCTGAGTTTGATAAACGATTAACTAAAGCCATAAAATATTCGCCTAACCTGCAATCACCTTTTGAGAAACAATTATCGCCGCAATTGTATGCCTCTTTGCAGGAGCGCCTATCAGAGTTTCCCGGCTTCAGGGTTGTCCCTCACCCTATCCGCAGTTATCCCGACTCGGTAGCTGCGCAGTTCCTGGGTTATATTGGCGAGGTTAATGATCGCACTATTGCCAGGTCGGGCGGATATTATCGTCTGGGTGATTACATCGGCATATCCGGCGTAGAGAAAGCTTATGAGACTGTGCTGCGTGGCCAACGCGGTATCAAGAATATCCTTGTTGACTCAAGAGGCGTTCAAAAAGGCTCATACGCTAATGGTGTTTATGATACTTTGGCTATACCCGGCGAAAAGCTGACATCCTCTCTGGATATCCGCCTGCAAAAATTAGGCGAAAAACTAATGAAGAACAAGGTGGGCAGCATTGTAGCTATCGAACCGTCAACCGGCGAAATATTAGCATTTGTAAGCAGCCCCGGGTATGATCCAAACCTGTTAGTTTTGGGCCATAATCGCAGCACAAATTATAACAGCCTGAATAACAATCCGTACAAACCATTTTTGGTGCGGCCTATACAAGCAAACTACCCACCCGGATCATCATTCAAACCCCTGAGTGCATTAATTGCCATGCAAGAAGGGATTATTACGCCACAAACTACTTACTATTGTCCCGGATATTATACCGCCGGTAATCGCAGAATAACCTGCTATCATGGCGAGCAGCACGGCCTGGTTACCCTGAGCAGCGCCGTGGCCGAATCATGTAACGGCTATTTTGATATGGTGTTTGAAAAGCTTATTAACCTTAACGGCGCAAAAAAAACCGACACTACATTTACTTTATGGCGAAATAACGTGGCTAAGTTTGGCCTGGGTACAAGGCTGGGTATTGATTTGCCAAGCGAAGATGGCGGCCTGTTACCCAAAGCATCACGTTATGACAAAATGTATCATCGCGGTGCCTGGCGCTCAAGTACCATTATATCATTAGGAATTGGACAGGGCGAATTATCAGCTACGCCTTTACAATTGGCTAATATAGAGGCTGCCATCGCCAATCATGGTTTTTATTATAAGCCGCATCTTATTAAATCTATCGGCAACAGAGAAATCATCAAAAAAGAGTATACCGTAAAAAAATATGTAGGTATTGAACCGCAATATTTTGAACCTGTTATTGACGGAATGCAAGCTGTGGTTGACCACGGTACAGCTGCTGCATCCAAAATACCCGGTGTAGTGATGTGCGGTAAAACTGGTACGGCAGATAATTCGCATGGTAAACCTCACTCAGTATTTGTGGCTTTTGCGCCAAGGGAAAATCCTAAAATAGCTATAGCTGTTGTAGTGGAGAATGCAGGCCAGGGTTCCAGCTGGGCTGCGCCGATTGCCAGTTTTATTGTTGAAAAATATTTGCGCGATTCTATTAGCCGCCGCCCGTCGGGCATCGATCCAGAGAGATATATGAATGCTGACCTGTTGCCCGATATGTCTCAATACATCAGCCGGCAAAAAAAGCGCGAACAACTGGATAGCATTAAAAAAGCCAGGGCCGATTCATTGAAAAAAGCCGCAGCCATTCAATCGGCTGCAAACAAAA
>DATCXS010000300.1:0-4361 GCA_036565645.1 Mucilaginibacter sp. | reverse complement strand
ATATTCTTTATCAGGACGATTATCTTATCGCTATAAATAAGCCTCATGGTTTATTGGTTCACCGGTCGGCTATAGCGGCCAATGCCGGTGAGTTTGCGCTGCAATTGCTTCGCGATCAAACAGGAAAGAAAGTAAATCCTGCTCATCGTTTAGACAGGGCGACAGGCGGTGTATTGTTGTTTGCTTTTGATAAAGAAACCGAAATAGCTATGCAGCTACAATTTGCTGATAATAAAGTAAGCAAAATCTACCTGGCAATTGTCCGCGGTTATGCGCCTGATGCTGAGGATATTAATTATCCGCTAAAAAAAGAAAATGGCGCTTTACAGGAAGCCTTTACAAGTTATACTACCTTAAAACGCGCCGAATTGCCGGTGCCGTTGGGGAAACATGAAACTTCGAGATACTCGCTGGTTGAGGTAAAACCTTCAACAGGGCGTATGCATCAAATCCGTAAGCACATGAGCCATGTTAATCATCCTATAATTGGAGATACTACTCACGGCTGCAACAAACAAAATAAACTTTTCAGAGAGCGATGGGACATGACCACGCTGATGCTCCACGCATCAAAATTGAACTTTATACATCCGGTAACCGGGGCAGAGGTTGTCATTAAAGCGCCGGTTAATACTGAGCTTGGCAGGGTTATGGAGTTGATGGGGTGGTAACCATGAAACAAACGGGATTGTATTTTGTAGTATTGAGATGACAGGCCCATTAAATTATACTATTTATAAGGATGGCGAAGCGCATAACATCACTATAACACCCGTAAATCAGAATGTAGCAGGCGGTCATTCATACTCGACAGGTGTTTTCAAGCTGTCAGAAGGACCGGTTGCTAAAGGCGATATTATTTTTGACGATAAAATGGAGCAATGGGAGTATACCGGTTTAGGTGATTTAACCCATCAAAATGCCGACGAGATTGCCGGCTTTATAAAGGTTAATTACATCGCGCAGCTAAAAACATCTTAATGTAAACGTAAATTTACAAGTTTTTCGGGTAAACTTTTCTATTATTGTTAAACGAAGAAATTGTGCTTGTTAGCCATGTTCATAAGTATTCTTTCTGTTTCAAGAATTGTAGTTAATTGATTAAAACGCTTATGAAGAGTTTTTTATATAAATGTGCAATAATGGGTAGTTTGTTTATCAGCCTCTCGGCCCATGCACAGCTTAAGGAAGATGAAAAAGTAAAACTTATCACATTAGACCCCGGCCATTTCCATGCGGCATTAGTGCAAAAGTTTACTTTGCCTGATATTGAATCGGACGTTTATGTGTACGCGCCTAAAGGGCCTGATGTAAAGTCACACCTGGAAAAGGTAGAAGCTTATAATTTCCGGAAAATTAACCCTACACATTGGAGTGAGATTCTTTACACCGGTAAAGATTTTTTTGAGAAAATGATTGCTGAGAAGAAAGGCAATGTAGTAGTAATGGCCGGCAATAATCGCAAAAAGACAGAATATATCAAGAAATCTATTGACGCTGGTTTTAATGTATTGGGTGACAAGCCAATGGCTATTGATGCCGAACATTTTGAAATGCTTAAAAGCGCCTTTGCCGATGCCGCTAAAAAGCACCTGGTGCTGTATGATATTATGACTGAGCGTTATGAGATTACCAACACGCTACAGCGCGAATTTGCCATGATTCCGGATGTGTTTGGCCAGCTTAAAAAAGGTACGCCTAAAAAACCCGGAGTAGAGATGGAAAGCGTGCATTATTTTTACAAATATGTATCTGGCAATGTATTGACCCGTCCGGATTGGTTCTTTGATGTAAAACAACAGGGAGAGGGCCTGCAGGACGTAGGCGTGCATTTGGTCGATTTAACCCAATGGGAATGTTTCCCCGATAAAATTATTGATTATAAAAAGGATATTCAATTTAACAATGCCAGCCATTGGCCATCGTATGTTACTTTGAGTCAGTTTAAGGCTATAACAAAGTTAGACGGCTTTCCGGATTTTTTAAAAGGCAATGTAGTTAAAGATACCATCCTCAAGGTGTATGCTAACGGATCAGTAAACTACAAACTTTTCGGCGTTAATGTAAAGTTAACTGCCAAATGGGGGTATGCAGCACCCGAAGGCAGCGGCGACAGCCAAAACTCTGTTTTACACGGTACTAAGGCAGATCTTTATGTTCGTCAGGGGGCGGCCCAGAAATATACCCCGGTATTGTATATCGAACCCGTAAATCCATCGGCCGACTATGAAAAGTTGGTAATGGCGCGTCTAAAAGATCTGCAAAAGAAATATCCCGGCATCGATTTGAAAAAGAATGACAGTGGTTGGGAGGTTATTATCCCTGAAAAATATAAAGACGGCCATGAAGCACATTTCGGTCGCGTTACTGAAAAGTACCTGGGCTACCTGCGCGACGGTGATATGCCGGCCTGGGAAGTGCCAAACATGATAGCCAAGTATTATACCACCACAAGGGCTTTGGCTCTGGCAAAAGGCAAAAGTAAAGATTAAGACCCCCAGGCACCTAAATAGGCGTATCTTTAGCGCATGATAAAAGCGGCGCTTACCAACCTGAAGATCGAGGCATTGAACGGGATGCAAAACGCAGCGCTCAATGCCGACGCTAAGCGTGATCTGGTCTTACTGTCGCCGACAGGCTCGGGTAAAACACTGGGATTTTTATTGCCGGTTCTTAAATCGCTTCATCAGGAAACAAACCAGGTACAGGTATTGATCCTGGTTCCATCGCGCGAGTTAGCCTTGCAGATAGAGCAGGTATTTAAAACTATGGGCACCGGCTTCAAGGTCAATTGTTGTTATGGTGGCCATTCTACTAAAATTGAGAGAAACAATCTATCGCAACCACCGGCAGTATTAATCGGCACGCCGGGCCGTATAGCTTTTCATATCCGCAATGAGAGCTTTAGTACTCAAGCTATTCATACTTTGGTATTAGATGAGTTTGATAAGTCGCTTGAATTGGGTTTTCAGGATGATATGTCGATGATCATCGCTCCATTGGACCATTTAGGCAGGCGCATATTAACATCTGCAACCAAAATGGAGAAAATACCGCTTTTTACCGGAGTTCATGATCCCATTGTGTTGAACTATTTAGAAAGTGCAGCCAATACCCCCGATATCAAACTTAAAGCAATAAAAACTGCTGCTCCTGATAAACTGGATGCCTTGTTTTCGCTGATCTGTAAGATTGGTAATTACTCCACTTTGATATTTTGTAATCATCGCGAAGCTGTAGACCGTATCAGTGATTTATTGTGGCATCGGCAGGTCGAACACGGCCTGTATCATGGTGGAATGGAGCAGGAGGACCGGGAGCGGGCCTTAATTAAATTCAGAAATGGCAATTATCAGTTATTAATCACTACAGACCTGGCGTCGCGTGGGCTGGATATCCCCGAAATTGAATACATCGTCCATTATCAATTACCACATACCGAAGAAGCTTTTACGCACCGCAATGGCCGTACGGCACGAATGCATGCCAAAGGCACAGCCTATTTAATTTTGGCTGATGATGCGTTGCCTAAGTATTTAAAACATGAACCTGAGCTTGAACAATTAGCTGAAAAGCTATCTTTACCGCAGGTTTCGCCTTGGGCTACCCTCTATATCGCCGCAGGCAAAAAGGACAAGATCAACAAAGTAGATATTGTTGGGTTATTACTAAAAAAAGGTGGGGTGGCTAAAGATGAGCTGGGCAGGATTGAAGTACTGGACAAAACATCTTACGCTGCTGTAAATCGTAATCAGGTTGAAAAGGTAATACAGCGTCTGAAAAACGAAAAGATAAAGAATAAAAAAGTTAAGATCGAGATATCTAAATAAATATTATGAGCAATAACGATATAATGAAAAAGTTGAGGGTGGCCATGAAATTTACTGATGATGATATTATCAAAGTATTGGCTCTGGCAAACTTTCGGATTACCAAGACAGAATTAGGTGCCATATTCAGAACTGAAGATCATCCTAATTTTAAGCCTTGTGGCGATCAGATATTGCGTAACTTTCTGAACGGTTTGATTATCCACCAGCGCGGCCCGCGTCCGCCAAAATCACAAAACGATCAAAAACCTCAATGATGTTTTTCGTGCACTGACCCTCTGACAATGTGCGCCTTACCGCTTTTTATCATTTGTTTCAAAGCTGGCGAAAATTCAACTCTGCCGCCAAAATCCTGCACCCAATACAAGTCGTTCACCCAAACGCCAACTTCTTTAAAATCCGGGTTCATCAGGTTACGGCAGTGACCCTCGCTGTGAAACCAGCCATTGATTACTTGTTCAATATTTCGTTGACCCTGGGCTATATTTTCGCCAACCGTAAAGCTTTGATAACCGTCATGCTTATAACCGG
>DATCXS010000126.1:0-4540 GCA_036565645.1 Mucilaginibacter sp. | reverse complement strand
CCTTGAAAACTTTACTTACGCAAACCCTCACATTTTGCCTTTTGAATTTTTACTTTTGACCTGATGACTGCCGCCGATATAATCAAGGATCTTAAGAATCGCAAACTCAAACCCATCTACTTATTACATGGCGAGGAGCCTTATTTTATTGATCTGGTAAGCGACTATGTGGAGCATAATCTGCTGTCGGATGCGGAGAAAGGTTTTAACCAAACGGTTTTATACGGTAAGGACACCGATGTAATGACGGTGCTCAATGCCGCCAAACGATACCCCATGATGTCAGACTACCAGGTGGTTTTGGTGAAAGAAGCCCAGGAAATGAAGTGGGGCACAGAGAGTGACGATAAAAAAGCCATTAACCCATTACTAAGCTACCTGGAAAATCCACTGGCCAGTACAATACTGGTTTTTTGCTACAAATACGGCAAGTTTGATAAGCGAAAAAAAACCTACAAAGCCATCGAGAAAAGCGGGCTGGTGTTTGAGTCGGCGGCTTTGTATGATAGCAAGATACCCGGTTGGATAGAAGCTTATATTACAGAAAAAGGCTACAAGATAAATGCGCAGGCATCGGCCATGTTGTCAGAGTATCTTGGAAATGACCTTTCCAAGATCGTCAATGAACTGGATAAACTGATGCTGAACGTGCAGGTAGGGCAGGAGATCAGCCTGAAATTGATACAGGACAACATCGGCATCAGCAAAGAATATAATATGTTTGAGCTGCAAAGCGCACTTGGCCGTAAGGATGCGTTGAAAGTTAACCAGATCATTAATTACTTTGAGGCTAATCCGAAGAATAATCACATCGTATTGGTATTGGGAAACCTGAATAACTTTTTTACCAAGGTACTTGTCTATCATTACGTCAAAGATAAATCACAGCAAAATGTGGCGCGCGAAATGGGCGTGAACCCGTTTTTTGTGAAGGATTATGAGCAGGCGGCACGCAGTTACCCCTACGGTAAAACCATACAGATCATCCATTACCTGCGCGAGTATGATGTAAAAAGCAAGGGTGTGGAATCAAACACCGACCATGGCGGGTTGATGAAGGAATTGATGTTTAAGATATTGCATTAATCTTAATCATTTCCTTTACGAAGCAATTTTTACAAAAATACGCTTTACTATGCCATTTCTTTCAATGGCTGTAATCTTGATGCTGAGGTTATGACTACCGTTTTTGTCGAAAACACGATTGTGAATTTTTTTAATATATCCTAAAAAAAGAGGGCCTTTGTAAACCTCTACAGCATATTTATCTTCATATAGTGGATAACGTTTAAAGGTCAATACATCTCCAACAGAAACTACATCACTTGGGATTCTGGTAATACTTAGTCCTGCTAAATCAGTTACGAAGCAGAGCTTTTTTGAAGGATTGAACTCAGCTAAAATTTCGAAATTATCTGTTGGCATCCATGCTTGAGTATGGGCCATTAAATATATTTTGTCATCAGCTTTGGCTGCTGGGATTTGCCAAAAATTCAAAAAGTTACTTATATCTCCTCTATCAGTTTTAATTAGGCGCTGAGCAAAAGTATCTATTACATTTTCAGTATATATTTTGTCAATTTCAGGAAATTCTGTGTAGGCTATAAAGCCATCTTTTTTTGCTTCTTCTACACTGTGTTTAATATATGAAAAATTAATACCTGACTTTTTAATTTTAATAATGCCAACTATATGTCGGGGATAGCCGGAACCCTTTCTCCAACTTAAATAAAGATGCCCAAAGTTGTACATTATAAACTAATTAATTTATTATACCGCAAAGTTATCAATTTTATAAGGAACTCCTTTCGTATATCTGTCAATTTAAAGTCTTTAAATTTTTCAGGCACCTTGTCGTCTATTTCATAAACCATCTGTCGGATGAGTTGTTCGTCAAAATACTTCTTAAAGTTATCTATAGTAATTTCTGGTTTATCAGAAACTTTCCTTAATTCATCAATCAACTCCCAGTGTTTTATCTTTATTCCTTGCCAATTAATTTCTGATCGCCCTTTATTAATATAACTATCAAATCTTAATTTATCGTTTAAAATTAGTTTTAATGTCTCGTCATCATATTCGCGACCTAAGCTGCTACCGCTATCATAAATAGGTGAAAACCGTGTGGTTTCATCTAGATATGCCTGCAGCACCGCTTCTTGAGAGTTGTAACTAGGCATAGGTAGCAGTTTGTTTGCTGGATATGGTTTAGTGCTGCTTAAATAATCTCTTAATTTGAGAATGGCCCTTTTTATGGATTGTCCAGGGTGTTCAGCATCCGTTTTTAAGTTCTTTGACATGAGTGAATACTCGGAAATAACAGCCCAATTTTCTTGATGCCGATCTCCATTGCCGATAAGCGCGTCAAAAACAATAACTTCTTCGATATTATCAACGAATCGTCTTAGACCAAAAAAAGTTAAAGCGTCTTTAATGTATTGATACGAATAATTTCCTTGATGATTTTTGGATATTGGGTCGTATGAGTTGTCATAACCCACTAGGTAGTTAACACCTTCAGTAAGTCTTTCTTTTTCTTGGTTGATCATGGACTTACTTATACAGCCTATTTTATCGCCTTTAATAGCAATATCGTATTGAAGCATATTTAGGTTTAAAATGCTACCCAATTTTGAAGCAATAATTTCAGACCAAAACTCAAATTTATAATCTCTTCCAGGCTTTATTAAGGAGGTTTTAAAAAAATAACTTTTTCCATCTGGAGATTCTAAGAAGCTTTTTTCTCTCGTGCCACCCGTATTAATATATTGTTTTTCAATCCAATCGGTAACATCAAATAAATTAGGTTTGTAATCCACTTTAATAATTCAAGTTTTCTTTTGTGCTATTAATACTTTGAAGACACTACCAAATATATAAAATTGATAATGTCTTTTAGTTTTACAACAACAAACATCAACTAACCTTGAGCTAATAGCCTGAAATTTTATTATTTTTGATAGTTTTACCGCTATAAATATCATACAACATGAACTACTGGTTAGTAAAATCCGAACCTCATAAATATAGCTGGGAAAAATTTAATCAAGATGGCCGTACCTTTTGGGATGGCGTGCGTAATTACCAGGCGCGTAATAATCTGAGAGAGATGAAAGAGGGCGACCTGGTGCTGTTTTACCACAGTAACGAGGGTAAAGAGGTTGTCGGCATAGCCAAAGTAGTTAAAGAAGCCTACCAGGACCCAACCACTACCGACCCAAACTGGCTGGTGGTCGATTTATCGCCTGTCGAAAGCTTAAAGAAACCCGTAACCCTCGAGCAAATTAAAGCCGACGAGCGCTTAAAAGACGTCGGACTGGTACGCCAGGGGCGTCTGTCGGTAATGGGAATGAAGCGCGAGGAATTTGACCGTATTGTCGAGTTGGGTAGTTAGGTAATTAAAGAAAAAAGATGTGTCATTTCGACGAGGAACGAGGAGAAATCTTATACGCTAAATTGTCGCTCGTATAAGATTTCCCGCTATGCTCGAAATGACATTTTTTATAGCATTATATAGCTAAGCCTTGCTTTGGTCGCTCATAAACAGGGCTTTTAATTCAGTAGCCTCATCAGCTTTCATTTTACCGCCCAATACCAGGCGCAATTGACGGCGGCGTAGTGCTCCGGCAAACAACTCTTTTTCCGCGTCAGTTTCAGGGATAAGTTCCGGCACTTTTATTTTGTGGCCTTCCTGGTCAAGCGCCACAAAGGTATAATAGGCCTCGTTGCTCTTAACCATAGTGGCCGAGGGAACATTTTGTGCCCAAACATCCAGGCGCACCTCTACCGACGTATTAAAGGCCCGCGTAACTTTTGCTTCAATAGTTACTACATCGCCCAGTTTAATAGAATGCTTAAAGGACACATTGTCTACCGAAGCCGTCACTGCAATGTTGTTACAATGTTTTTGTGCCGATATTGCCGCGGCAATATCCATCCAATGCAGCAGGCGCCCGCCCATTAAATTGTTCAGCATATTGGTATCATTGGGTAGTACCAATTCATTCATAATAGTAAGCGAATCTTTGGGCGTTTTGATATTCATAGGCATGTGTTTGAAGGTAAATATACGGCTATATCTCTAACTAAACGCGGATATTATTGTGCAAATGGGGCAAATATTTTAGCTTTAGCCAAATTAACTACACTATGAATAAAATTGCTGCACAATACCTGTGCATTGCGCTTTTTTCGCTGGGCATCTTTACTAATGCCGCAGAGGCACAAAGCAAAAAAGAATATAACAGCCTGGGCGAGGCATTAATGTCTGCCGGGCAGCTACGCGGCAAAACCGGCCCCCAAAGTGTAAACTGGATAAACGACGGTCAAAAGTATTCGTACATATCCGGCGAGGAGATCCGCTCGATGGAACCGGCTACTTTGAAGGATGAACTCATCTTTGATAAAAAGGGTTTGACTTTCCCCGGTACAAATAATCCGTTCACTTATAATTCTTTCCAATGGTCGCACGATTCAAAGAACCTGGTTTTTCAATCAAACTTCAGGCCCATCTACCGTAAATCGGGCATATCTGATTATT
>DATCXS010000227.1:0-8528 GCA_036565645.1 Mucilaginibacter sp. | reverse complement strand
TTTTGTTTGGGGGAGTCAGCATATTGCTGCTCCCCTCTTACATTTTAAAGAAAACTGGCCATGATGTACCGTCGGCGCCAGCCTTGACTTTTAAAGCGCAACAAATAATTGATGGCTTACAAGCTCCGCTGGATATGGCTTTTCTTGGAAATGACGAGATTTTGGTAGCAGAACAAGGCGGAAAGATCAGACTATTTAAAAACGGCAAACCTGTGGCCGGGCCGGTTTTGGATATCAGCAGCAAATTAGTAAAGCTAATGCGGGTTGATGTGCGCGGTTTATTGGGCTTTGCGGTTCATCCAAAATTCAAAAGCAATCATAAAATTTATGTATTCTATAGTGCGCCTGCAACTACTGAAAAGGCAGACCACAAAGATGTAGTGGCCGAATACACCCTGTCGGCCGATTTAACCCAGGCTGATCCAAATAGCGGCCGCATTTTGTTTACTGCGGATGAACCCGGCCAGGGCGATAATGGTGGCTGTTTAAAATTTGGCCCTGATGGGTATCTATACATTGCCATGGGTGATGGCGGCGGTGGCGGCGATAAACATGGCCCCATTGGTAACGGGCAAAACATGAATACCCTGCTGGGCAAGATATTGAGGATTGACGTAAACGGCAATTCGTCTTACACGATTCCTAAAGACAACCCCTTTGTCGGCAAAGCCGATGTGAAACCAGAAATATGGGCCTATGGCCTGCGCAATTCATGGCGGTTTTCGTTCGACAGTAAAACAGGACAATTATTTGCAAGCGATGTAGGCGAAGGCGTGTGGGAAGAGATAGATGTTATTGAAAAAGGCGGCAACTATGGCTGGCGGATGGTTGAAGGCGACCACTGTTTTAACCCGAAAGAAGATTGCAATTTTACCGGCACCATTAAACCAATTGCTGAATACGACCATAAAAATGGCGTTTGTATTGTAGGTGGGTATGTTTACAACGGTAAGCGGTTATCGGGACAGAAGGGAAAATATTTCTTTGCCGACTGGACCGGCCCGATCTATTATATCGAAAAGAACGGAAACGATTGGCAGCGCGGCAAAGTAGAACTGCAAAACTATCCCTCAAACCTTAAAATAACCAGTTGGGGAGAAGATCCGTCAGGCGAATTATATGTCATCGCCAATGGTGGTAATTTATTAAGCGAGGTTAAAGGAGCTATTTATAAAATTGTGAAATAGTTGATAATATTGGCCATCAAGTGATTGGAACGAAGCGATGACGAATTTGTAAATCACTGACAATCAAGGCACGTATATCCGTTTATATTTAATATTATTCATAAAAAAAGCGGCCTGAAACCGGGCCGCTTTTAAATATCTGTTGTTTAGTTTAAAGAGCAAGCGCGTGTTGCGGACGTAATACGGTGTATTTGCGTTTTGCCATTTCAAAGCCCCCGAATAACAGCGCACCAAAAAGGATATCGCCCAAAAGCATATTCTTTTCAAACGGAATAGCTGAGCCAAGTGCTGCCAGATAGCCGCTTATTGTTTTGGGGAAAAGTCCGCCTGCATCATTGATCCAGGGCATATCCATAATTAACCAGTGTACTAATACCGGTGCAAATAAGACAATCAGGCCTGTACTCCAATTTATTTTTCTGATCAGACTGCCAATAAAGATCACCAATGCAAAGCATACACAATTCCAGAAAGTATCTCCGCTCAACAAATTCAACTGTGATGTGTACAAGTAATTTATTAAAATATCACTGCAAAATAAAGTTAATAATACTACTACATAAGCTTTCCACTTATCAGTAAAATATACACCACCAAAAATGGCGATTGCCCCTACCGGTGTAAAATTGCTTAATACTCCCGGGAATTTATAGCTTACAAAACGCATGGCTGTAGCTGCAATAATCATCAGGATGAGCACAGCGTTTCGGGTATTAGTTTTTTGTAATGACATATGATATTTACTTATTTGACCAAAATTACTAAACTATTATTTGTTAACCAATACAATTTTGCCCGGGCTGATACCAGTGGTTATACTGTATTCTTTCTTGCCGGTTTTATCAAACGCTACCACACTCCCGTCTGATGAGTAATCTTTAGCATCGCCTATAAATATTTCCCCGGTAAGCGGGTCGCCGGATATTGTGTAAGGCGTGGTTATCACAGTGCCATCAGTAATAAAATTAGCGGAAGCTAAAGTTTGAGTTTTAGTGTTATAAGCTGCTATCTGGTACGTTGTGTTATCAGTAGTAGTTGGATAGTAAACGTAATCACCTTGCGCGTAAATGGGCACATTATAGCCTAAGCTCACAGTCGGTTTTGATTTGATTTCGTCTGTTTTAGCATCAACAACGGTCATACCGGCCGGAATGCTTACAAAGTCTCCTAACGACAATACATATACATTATCATAATTATCGGCAGCTAACGCAATCGGATTTACCTGCACCGTTATTTTTTTGATCTCTGTAAGTGTGTTAAGGTCTATCACTGACAAGGTATTAGCTGGGGGTGCAGGATATAGTAAACCGCCCGAGTTAGCCACATATAATTTACCGTCTGCTATTGCCATTTGCTCTGGATCTGCACCTACAGTAATGGTTTTGGTGATGGCAAGTGACGCAGTGTCAATTACCGATACGGTACCATCATAAGAGGTTACAAACGCGTAATTTTTATTAAATACTATACTGCGTGGCTGATTTAGCGTGATCTTTTTGATCTGCTTAGCAGTTTTTGCATTGGTAACATAAATGGCCGCAGAGTTATTGACCACGATATACATTTTTGAACCGTATATGCCAAGGTCATTACCAACATCGCCCAGCGTAGATGAATTAGCTGCCGCGAACTGATCTGCTACCAGATTTTTGGTGGTGTAATCGTAATAAGTCAGTGTACTATTATTGTGTCCGGCACCTCCCTGGTTTAATACATAAATGCCAGCCCTTTGCGCTACAGGTTTATCTGGGGTGGGTGCTATTTTATCTTTATGGCACGATGATGCCAATAATGTTATACTTGCTAACGCGATAAAGAATGAATGCAGCTTAAATTGTTTCATGGTGTTGTATGTTAAATGGATATTTGAAATGAAAATCGATATGAACGCCCGGGCATTGGATAACTTTGTATTACCACATAATTCCTGTCAAAAAGATTATTGACCTCGGCCGATACAATTACCGGAAAATGCGAAAACGCAGTCCGGTAAACTACCGACGCATCACTCACCGAATAAGGTGGCATGTAGTCGGCCGGCTTGTTGTTATTGTTGTAGTATCTGGATGATATGGCTATCAGGTTATAGTACACCCCTATCTTCCCTTTATTTATACCAGCATTTACGGCCAGTGTATGCTCAGGAATATAAGGCAGTTGGTTAAGATAATTCTCGTCGGTTACAGGCCCGGTGACATTAAGTGCCTGCTGGTACGAATAATTTAAGTTAATGTCAAGCTTGTAGTCAGCTCCCGGCGCCATAGCTGTTTTTATACCAACGTCCAGCCCTTTAATATCTACTTTACCAAAGTTTTGTGTTGATCCATTATATAATGTAGGTATAAATACGATCTTATCAGAAACGTGGTTAAAATAAGCATCGGTATTAATGGTTATAAAGTTAATAAGGCCATTAAAAGCTTTGCGATATGAAAAACCCATGTCGTACTGTTGGGCATACTCCGGTTTTAAATCTTTATTAGGCGAAAATCCATAATACAGATCATTGAATGTTGGGTTACGGAATGTTGACTTATAATACATACGCAGCTGTAGATTCTGGTCGGACAAAGGTTTAAGTGTCGCCATAAGCGCAGGCGACAGCAAATGCTTGTCCGGATAGGCAGTGCGCTTTTTTACCTTTTCAAAAGTGTTTGTATACAATAAGCTTCCTTGCAGCTTTAAGCGGCCAAGTGTCAGGTTTGACGCTAATGCGTTGAGCAAGGACACCCGTGCGGGATCAGGAAAATTAGGTACATCGGCATCCATGTTATTTACAGATACGTCTGTGGCCAGCGACACCTCCCAGTTACTCAAAATAGTATAAGCCAGTGCCGATGACTGGTAATACTCACGCTGAGTAAAATGCTGATCAAGTACCTGTGTGGTATTAATAAAATGCGGATCGAGGTAATGTAGCTTACTGTTAGAGAATTTTGAATTAAGCAACAAATGGAACCCATCGTTCCATTTTTGTTCATATCCTCCCTGAATAAACAAATCACGATTCCGGATGCGTTGCCCGTAAGCCGGTGGTACACTATCTATTACAGCTCCCGGCAAGCCTCGTTCAGAATTATAATAGTTGATATGCAAATTAAAGCTGGCGCTGTCTTTTGCCCAATATAGCGCACCATCAGCTTGTTGTGTGTTTATTTGGGTGTTAGCACGTGTACCCGCCTCTAAAACGCCGTTATTATTGTGTGGATAATCATATCGTCCATTAGCATCTATCAAATAGCTATTTATAATGAACGACCATGTATCGCTTAAGCGTTGTTGCCATTGCAGGTAAGGCTGAAACAAACCAAAACTACCCGATTTGATTCCGGTTATTATAGCATAAGGTTTGGCTGCAGTAAGTGCAGGTTTTATCGTTTTGACAGAAAGCACGCTGGATGAAGCAAATGCCTTTGCTGTTTGGCAAATATTAGGCGGCTGGCCATTGTATAAAGTTATCTCCCGGACATTATTAAGATTCAACTTACCAAGATCTATTTGTCCATTCTCCGCATCCGAGATCTGTACACCGTCAAATAATACTGCTGTGTGATTAGCGCCCAACCCGCGCACTGAGATCGTTTTCAGTCCGCCAATGCCGCCATAGTCTTTAATTGTTACGCCCGAAAGATCGCGGATAGCATCAGCAACATTAAAAGCGCTATAATGGATAAACTCGTTTGCTGATACTGTCTGAGATGGGCCGACTGTTGGTATTGACGGTATGGGATTTGTGTTTACGTTTACCTGTTGTAGTTTTTTAGTAGTATCGTTTTGCGCAAAAACAGAAATTGGCAATATAAGACAAAGCATTACCGCAACAAATCGCGACGGATGCCACGGGGTTGTAAAAATAGACGGTAAAACTTTTTTCATGCCTGTGCAAATCAATTATAGCAACAGGAACTAAAAGGAAATAGAAACGCGCCCGTGTATAGGTTGTCCCAAATCCAAGCTTCAATCCCCGAAAGCTGTGAATAATGTATGATGCTTCGGCAGGTCTTCTGACTTACTCCCCTTTTGTCCGGTCTTCCCATTTAAAAATAGTGACCATTGAACAGACTCTGGTTATGGAGCTTACAGCTGCGGGACAGTTACAGATTTACACTGTATTCCCTTTTAATTCTTGGCCGATGTGATTATCGACCAGAAACCTAAAGCGCTGCAAAAGTAGAATAACAAACGTTAATCGCAAAACGATGAAGGCATTTAATTTATTAAAACAAAAACTACACACCTGCTATGCTGTTAACTAACAATAACATAAACGTTAAATTATGACACGAAATACCTTGTATCCGGCAAAACGGTATCCTGTGGGGACCGAACCGGCAGATATAAACTTAAATTGGCCAGAGCGCTATATTTCTATCGCGACGGGGGTAAAACTTACTTTTTCGGGCTTAGGTAATTTATTTTCGAGCCCTTTAACCAGCATATTAAAGTTAGGCGCAGGCGGATATTTGCTGAACCGCGGCATTAGCGGGCATTGTGCCATTTACTCTAAAATTGGTAAGAATACCCAGGAACCGGTGAATATCAATATCCGTTCGGCTTTTACTATCAATAAACCAAGACAATCTGTTTATAATTTCTGGCGACAGTTAGATAACTTGCCCCTATTTATGAATCATCTGGAGAGCGTCGAACTGATTGACGATATCCGCTCGCATTGGGTGATGAAACTACCTACCGGTGTAGGAACCATTAGCTGGGACGCGGAAATTGTTGCCGATAAACCCGGCGAAATGATTGGCTGGAGCTCATTGCCCGATTCGGTTATTGACAATGCAGGTAAAGTATTTTTCCGCGATGCACTTGATGGTAAGGGCACCCTGGTCGATGTGCTGATCACTTATCAGCCACCTGCAGGCGGTGTTGGGGCAAGTATCGCCAATTTGCTGAATCCATACTTCAAAAATATAGTGGATAATGATGTGCGTAACTTTAAGCAATACATGGATCTGGAAAATTCACTAAAACCTATTGCCAAAAACGGGCACACGCACAAATCAGTATCCAAAAAACATATCGTAGAAAAAACCAGATAGTTTTTAATACCAAATACCAACAAAAAGCCTCGTCTGAATATCATAGACAAGGCTTTTTGTTTTTGAGCGGTGAGATACCTACTCAATTTTCAATCCGTATTTATCTGCGAACTTTTTATATAACTGTTTGTGCAGATTATCCAGGTTGATGTTTCTCCCCTGAATAAAAGCCTGCTCAACATTCAGCGTAATCATATCCAGAGCATCACCACCCGAAATAAACAGGTTGGCGTCTTTGCCGGTTTCTAAAGTACCCGTAGTTTTATCGATACCTAATATTTTGGCATTGTTGATGGTAATCATGCTTAGAGCTTGTTCTTTAGTCAAACCATAACCCACCGCCTCGCCAGCTTCGAAAGGTAAATTACGCTGCCGCCAAAAACCAGTGCCGGTTAATCCATACTCAACACCGGCATCCTGCAATATTTTAGGTAATTTATAGGGCAGGTAAACGTCATCCTCGTCTCTGGCAGGAAGTGTTTGAGTTTCTCTGATGATAACCGGTACATTATCCTGCTTTAACAAATTGGTTACCAGGTAAGATTCTTTACCGCCAACAATTACCGCTTCGATGCCTAATTTATTAGCAAATGATACTGCCTCAATAATTTCTTTCGCGCCATCAACATTAATAAACAGCTTTTTGGTGCCATTAAATAATCCCTTAAGCGCTTCGAACCTAAGATTGATTACTTCGGGCTTGGCCTCTGTGTAAGCTTTAGCTGCGGTAAAAAGGTTATCTATTTCATCCAATCGTTTCAGCCTTGCCTCATCCGGCGACTCGCCGCCAGCCGCCGCTGTAACAGGTCCCCTCCTGCGCCCTGTTCTGATAACCGGCCAGTTTAAATGTACAGCAATGTCAGTCTTGTAAGCGGCATCCTCCCAATTCCAGGCATCCAGTTGTACTACTGACGACTGTCCAGACAGCATACCGCCTTCCGGTGTTGGCTGCGCCAGTAAAATACCGTTTGAACGTACGGTCGGGATTACCTTAGAATCAGTATTATAGGCTACAATGGAGCGAACGTTTGGGTTTAGCTCGCCGGTTTCTTCGTCATCCACGGTACCCTTCGCTCCTTCTTCAATCTCAACCAAACCCAAAGTTGTAACCGGGCAGATAAAGCCTGGATAAACTTGTTTGCCATTAGCATTGATAATGTCCGCTCCGTTTGTATTTGGTGCACTACCTTCGCCCACTGCTGTGATTTTACCTTTATCAAAAGCGATATAGCCATTATTAATCACTTGCCCATTGCCGACATGAATAGTAGCGCCGGTGATGATAATTGGCTTTGATTGTGGCTTAGCCGGGGATATAGTGGCCTGGGCATAAGTAAGGACGGTGCTGAGCAACAATCCTCCAAAAATTAATATCTTTTTCATGTTGTTGTCTCCTTATTTGTTTTTAACCATTCCGTTATAATCATCAGCAACCACATAAGCGCTATCCTCAATAGTATCGCAAGTATAATTCGGGCGACGACGGCCCCCTCCACCCACAGGCTGCGTAGCAGCGCCCCTGTTTTTAGCTTCGATCATTTTCTGGATAATGCGCCCCTCATCGGCTTTCAACTCTTTTTGTTTGGCTGCGTCTTTAGCATAATCCCAGTATGGAACGCCATCAACATAAGTTTTTTCGGCTACCGCGTAAATTGATAACGGATCAGCTGACCAAACAACCAGGTCGGCATCCTTACCGGGTTTCAGGCTGCCAATCTTATCGTCGACATGAAGCATTTTAGCCGGATTAATAGTTACCAGCTTCAATGCCTCTTCCTCGCTCATGTGGCCGTAAGTAACCGCTTTACCGGCTTCCTGGTTAAGGCGACGGGCCATTTCTGCATCGTCAGAGTTAAAGGCAGTGAGTACCCCCATGTCGTGCATGATCTTGCCGTTATAAGGGATTGCTTCGCTAACCTCGTTTTTATAAGCCCACCAGTCAGAGAAAGTGGAGCCTGCAATACCATGTGCTTTCATTTTATCGGCTACTTTGTAACCTTCCAAAATATGAGTGAAAGTATTGATCTTAAAACCCATTGAATCTGCTACATGGATCAGCATATTGATTTCTGACTGTACGTATGAGTGACAAGTGATATGACGCGTATCGTCTAATATTTCAACCAAAGCATCCAGTTCCAGATCACGGCGAACATGATTGCCTTTTACTGCCCGGGCCGCTTTGTATTCTTTAGCACGTGTAAAGGCATCAACATAAACCTGCTCTACACCCATACGGCTTTGCGGAAAACGGGTGTTAGATCCGCCAGGCAAATTGAAGTTACTT
>DATCXS010000130.1:0-6648 GCA_036565645.1 Mucilaginibacter sp. | reverse complement strand
CCCAGGGAAACAAAGAATGCCTTGCCGAAGAAATGGATGCCGAGGATATGTTGTTCATCCTTTATACCTCAGGTTCGACCGGTAAACCTAAGGGTGTGGTGCATACCTGTGGCGGATATATGGTTTATACCGGGTTTACTTTCGATACTACTTTTCAATATCAGCCTGACGAAGTTTATTTCTGTACGGCGGATATCGGCTGGATAACAGGTCACTCCTATATTGTTTACGGGCCGCTATCCCAGGGGGCCACATCTTTGATGTTTGAGGGCATACCTACATACCCAAGCCCGGGCAGGTTATGGGATATAGTCGATAAATTTAAGGTTAACATTATATATACCGCACCAACCGCTATACGTTCACTGATGAGTTTTGGCGATGACCCGCTAAAGGCCAAAGATTTGAGCTCAGTAACTAAACTGGGATCGGTGGGTGAGCCTATTAATGAGGAGGCCTGGCATTGGTTTGACGAAAAGATAGGCCATGGCAGGTGCCCGCTGGTTGATACCTGGTGGCAAACTGAAAACGGCGGCCACATGATAAGCGCTATTGCAGGTGTGACACCATTAAAACCGGGCTATGCCGGTTTGCCGCTGCCCGGCGTGCAACCTGTGTTAGTAGACGAGACAGGAAAAGTTATTGAAGGTAATGGCGTCAGCGGAAACCTTTGTATCAAATTTCCGTGGCCGGGCATGCTGCGTACTACCTATGGTGACCACGAGCGTTGTCGCCAAACTTACTTTGCTACCTACCCGGATATGTATTTTACCGGCGACGGCTGCCTGCGCGATGAAGAAGGCTATTACCGCATTACCGGCCGTGTGGATGATGTGTTGAATGTGTCAGGTCACCGCATTGGCACTGCCGAGGTTGAAAATGCTATTAATATGCACAGTACCGTGGTAGAGTCGGCTGTTGTTGGTTATCCACATGATATCAAGGGGCAGGGTGTATATGCGTTTGTCGTAGCGCCTAACAAAAAGGATGACGAGGAACTGACTCGTAAGGATATCATCATGACAGTGTCGCGCATTATAGGTGCTATTGCCAAACCGGATAAGATTCAGTTTGTAAGTGGCTTGCCTAAGACACGCTCGGGTAAGATCATGCGACGCATATTGAGAAAAATAGCCGAAGGTGATACTTCTAATTTAGGCGATGTTTCGACCTTGCTTGACCCGGCTGTGGTTGATGAGATCAAGGCTGGAGCGTTGTAGCGTTTAGATTCAAGAACTAAGAATCAAGAGCCAAGATTTTTGAAATAGTTTAAACTTTAACTTACTGCCACCTGTTTGTTGCTCATAGACATCTAAATAAAAAACATTATGAGCGATTTGAAATTAAGAGGCGGCTGGAATGAGCTGAAAGGAAAAATAAAACAAGCCTACGGCAATTTGACAGATGATGACCTGGTCCGCGAGGAAGGAAAAGATGACGAGCTGTTAGGCAAGCTACAGCAGAAAACCGGTAAAGGCCGCGATGAGTTGGTAAAATGGCTTAACGATTTGTAAGTAAAAGAGCTCCTTAAAAGGGAGCTTTTTTATTGAACCTAATTATCAATGGGCAGCAATGCTTATTTTGATTTTCTTACTTTTGAGCTGCAATGACAAATTCAAAACCCACCATATTAGTAGTAAACGACGACGGCATAACCGCTCCCGGCATCAGGGTGCTGATGCACGCAATGAAAGAACTGGGCCGTGTGGTCGTAGTAGCGCCCGACAGCCCGCAATCCGGCATGGGGCATGCCATTACCATTGGCAAACCGCTGCGGCTGGACAAGGTCGACATCTATGAAGGCATAGAAATGTACGCTTGCTCAGGTACACCGGTCGACTGTGTAAAGCTGGCTGTTACTAAGATATTCAAAGGTAAAAAGCCTGATTTATGTGTGTCGGGTATTAACCACGGTTTGAATAATGGTATTAATGTCCTGTATTCGGGTACCATGTCGGCGGCAGTTGAGGGTGCTATTGAGAGTATTCCGTCTGTCGGTTTTTCTTTGGATGACTATACTATGCAGGCCGATTTTAGCCATTGTGCTAAATATGTTAAGGATATAGCTCAGCAGGTTTTGGCTAATGGATTACCGCCAGCTACCTTGCTCAATGTAAACTTCCCAGCAGGTGCACATTTAAAGGGTATCAAGATATGCCGCCAGGCTAACGCCAAATGGGCCGAAGAGTTTGACGAGCGCCTTGATCCTTACAAACGCCCGTATTATTGGATAAGCGGTGTTTTTCAAGTAAATGATAACGGCGAGGATACAGATTCATGGGCTTTAGAGAATAACTATGTATCGGTGGTGCCTATCCAGTTTGATATGACTGCTCATTATGCCATCCCGGTTTTAAATAGCTGGAAGTTTAATACTTAAAGACTCGGGCAATGAAGTACTATCTGGTAGCCGGCGAGGCTTCGGGCGATTTGCACGGCGCCAATTTGATGAAGGAGTTAAAAAAGCTTGATCCGCAAGCTGAGTTTCGTTTTTTTGGCGGCGACCTGATGCGGGCAGAAGGCGGCACACTGGTAAAGCACTATGCCGATATGGCCTTTATGGGTTTTTTTGAGGTGGTCGCCCATTTGCGCACCATATTGAAGAACCTGGCTTTTTGTAAACAGGACATCGATGGATATCAGCCTGATGTTCTGATCCTGATTGATTTTCCTGGGTTTAACTTGAAAGTTGCAGCTTTTGCCAAAGAACAGGGCTTGCCTGTATATTATTATATATCACCTAAAGTTTGGGCCTGGAACCAAAAGCGCGTGCTCAAGATCAAAAAGGTGGTCGATCACCTTTTTTGCATCCTGCCGTTTGAGGTTGAGTTTTACCGCGATTGGGGTATGCGGGTAGACTATGTAGGTAATCCGCTGCTGGATGCAGTTGCTGCCTTTAAGCCTGATGCCGGCTTCAGGCAGAAGCATAATTTAGGCGACAGACGCATCATAGCCCTGCTGCCCGGCAGCCGTAAGCAGGAGATCAACTATCTGCTGCCTGATATGCTGGCTGTAGCCGACCAATTCCCGGAGTATCAGTTCGTAGTGGCTGGCGCGCCGTCTTTTAGTGCAGACTACTATCAGCAATACCTGAAAGGGCGGGACATTCCGGTGCTGTTCAATTCAACCTATGATATCCTCACCAATGCATACGCGGCTGTTGTCGCGTCGGGTACTGCTACTTTGGAGACTGCCTTATTCAATGTGCCACAAGTGGTAGTTTATAAGGGTAATCCGGTTTCAATTGGTATAGCCAAAATGGTAGTTAAAATTGAATTCATATCTCTGGTCAACCTGATTGTTAATAAAGGCATCGTCAGGGAGCTTATTCAACAGGATTGTAACCCTACCGCAATAGGTGCCGAAATAGAGCTGATCCTCAATAATCAGGACTATCGCCAGGACATGCTGGTTAATTATGATGTGCTTGATGAGAAGATGGGCGCACCTGGTGCATCGGCTAAAACTGCGGCTTTGATCGTGAAATACTCTGCTGCCAAACCGGTTAATAGATAGTACTTTGTTTCGCTTGAATAAGTGAAACAGGTGAAACAAGTATTTTAGTTATCATGTTGATAGTCAGTAGTTAATGGAATTTGCTGAAACAAATTGAAACAAAATCAAAAGTATAGATAAGGTCTTAATTTATTGTTTACTAATTAGTTATTATCATACAACAAGGAAAGCGGGAGAAATTTAAAAGCGCAATTATGCCTGGCCAAGCGCTTTTTTGATGCGGTTTTCGGCTTCTTTAACTATTTCTTCAACCGTTCCAAAGTCCGGCTCTATAGGTTCCAGAACTTCCCAGGTCATTTTAGTAAAAGTGTTAAGCGGATACAGGCCATATCTGATCATTTCCCACGAGCCGTTAATTGCAATGGGGACAATGAGTGCCTGGGGACATTTTTTTAAGATGATAGCAATCCCACCGGCCTGGAAAGTTTTAACCTTGCCGGTTTTTGAGCGGGTGCCTTCAGGAAATATCACTGCCGACCAGTGGTTCTCTTTCATCCGAGTACCCAACTTGCCCATTTCCATGAGCGATTGGCGTGGATCATTGCGGTCAATATTAGCGCCGCCGCCAACTTTTAAGTTGTAGGAGATAGACGGGATACCTTTGGTGAGTTCGATTTTTGAGATAAACTTAGCGTGATGCTTACGCAGGTAATAAATAAGAGGGGGAATATCCAGCAAGCTTTGGTGATTAGCCATAAAGATAATGGGGCGGCCCGCGGGCAGGTTTTGTTTATTAGTGAAAGTAACGGTATTACCCACCAAATAAACCGTACTAAACAGGCACAGGTTTAAAACATCGACCACTTTTTTGTGTGCGCTGTAGCCAAACAATTTATAAGCCACCCATTGTATAGGCTGAAAAATTACCAATATCAACAAAAAAACAATAATGGCAATCGGCGATAAAATGTAGCCCAGAAATTTCCTCATACTAATCAAAAAAAATTGCGGCGAAATTAAGAATATTTTGGTAATTACAGTTTTATGCGATTTTCTGATAACAGCAGCTTTACCTTCAAAATGGCAGCCACCGTTACGGAGTCGGTAATTTCGCCATTACAAACCATGCGGTAAACTTCGTCAAAAGGTACTTTTTTAATTATGAGCTGTTCGGTGTCCTCAGGCTCCGGTTCATGCTGTTGAAGGCCGGTTGCGGTGTATATGATGCAGCACTCGTCAGTAACAGAGTTGCTGAGGTGCATGGTCTGTATTTCGGTCCAGTTGGCGGCTACCAGCCCTGTTTCTTCCAGCAACTCGCGTTTGGCAGCATCCAATGGGTTTTCATCCAGCGGCCCGCCGCCCTCGGGAATCTCCCAACAGTATTGGTTCAATGTAAAACGATATTGTCCTACCAGGTAGGTATTCAAATCAGCATCTAACGGAACAATGCCAATAGCCCTGTTTTTAAAATGCACCTTGCCATAAATACCCGGATTGCCCGACGGATTGATTACCTGATATTCGGTGAGGCTGATCCAGGGATTGTCGTAAACCTGCTTTTCGGACTTTATCTGCCAGGGGTTTTCTTCGGGATGTTGCATCGATAAATTTATTTTACAGGCGATAACACCTCGCGGGTAACCCCTTCTTTAACCATTTGCTTTTCGGCCATGCCGAAATAAGGATTTTTAATAATCTTGCTGTTACTTAGCCAGTAAGCATCTTTCGCCTGGCTGTATTGCCTGTAAAGCGTAAATGGCGTTACCTTCAGATCTTTCAACATGCCATACATAGCGTTTGATAAGGCTGAAAGCTGTTTGCGCTGATCTTCGATAGAAGTAGTTTCGCCCATTGCACGGCTCGTACTTTGCAGGCGGCCCATGTACTTGAACCAGGCAGTATGTTGCAGGCGGGTCATGTCTTTATCGGGTACTGTATTTAAGTCAAAGACAAACTTAGCTGCCTTGTTTTGCGACAGTGTGACGTTGCCAGCCAACAGGGTATTTTTTAAATCCAGGTAATCATTAACTACAAGTTTCAGTGCAAAACCCAATCCGCGTTGCTGCGCTTTGGCAGGGTTAAAAACTAAAATGATAAGTATTAAGGCTAAAGCCGGTTTTAATAATTTCATACTCGCTAATCCGGATTGGGATGTCAAAAAAAGAGCGATAGTTTGTCTATCGCTCTAAGTTAAAAAATCAAATCAGAAATATTATTATAAACCGAAAGCGGCTTTTACTTTGTCTACGTAATCCAATTTCTCCCAGGTAAACAATTCAACCTCTTTAGTAATTTTTGAACCGTCGTGATGGGTGAAAGTTTTAGTTACGGTTGTGCTTGGTTTACCAAAATGGCCGTAAGCAGCAGTTTCGCTGTAAATTGGGTTGCGCAGTTTAAAGCGGGTTTCAATAGCGTATGGCGTCATATTGAAAATGCTTTCTACTTTTTTAGCAATCTCGCCGTCATGTAAACCTACTTTGCCGGTACCGTAAGTGTTTACGTAAATACCCATAGGTTGCGCAACGCCAATAGCGTAAGATACCTGTACCAATATCTCGTTACAAACACCGGCAGCAACCAGGTTTTTAGCAATGTGGCGCGTAGCATAAGCAGCAGAGCGGTCAACTTTTGACGGGTCTTTACCAGAAAAAGCACCACCACCATGTGCGCCTTTGCCCCCATAGGTATCAACAATAATTTTACGACCGGTTAAGCCGGTGTCGCCATGCGGACCGCCGATAACAAATTTACCGGTTGGGTTGATGTGGTATTTAATATCACTATTAAACAGGTGAGCGTATTTTGGATATTTAGCTTTTACACGCGGGATCAGAATATCGATGATGTCCTTGCTGATTTTAGCTAACATCTCTTTTTCATCGCCAAAATCATCATGCTGGGTCGAAATTACAATAGCGTCGATGCGGGTTGGCACATTGTTATCATCATATTCAAGCGTTACTTGCGATTTTGCATCGGGGCGCAGGTATTTGATCTCTGAATTTTCGCGGCGAATGGCAGCCAGCTCAATTAACAGTGCGTGAGCCAGATCTAATGCTAAAGGCATATAGTTGTCAGTTTCGCTGGTAGCGTAACCAAACATCATGCCCTGGTCGCCGGCACCTTGCTCTTCTTTAGCCTGGCGGTCGACACCCTGGTTAATATCAGGCGACTGCTCATGTATAGCTGACA
>DATCXS010000135.1:0-3744 GCA_036565645.1 Mucilaginibacter sp. | reverse complement strand
TTTATGGCGGCCCGCTGCCACGGCTTTGGTGAAATCGTCATAGCCGTGGTTAATCTGGTTTTGCAGAATCTGCCGCTCGGCCGGGGTTAAAGGGCGACTGGTATTTCCTAAATCGGCATACTGACCGGTTTTAACGCCGTCAAAGGTAATACCCAATTTATCGTTAAACAGCTTTTGCATATTTGGCAAAATAGCAAATATACCTATCGACCCGGTGATGGTATTTGGCTGTGCGAAGATCGAATCGGCAGCGCATGAAATATAATATCCGCCAGATGCTGCGACATCGCCCATCGATACAATAATAGGCTTAACTTTTTTGGTCAGCATTACTTCGCGCCAAATCACATCGCTGGCTAACGAGCTGCCGCCAGGCGAGTTTACACGCAACACTACCGCTTTAACCTTATTGTCCAAACGTACTTTACGAAGAGCTTTCGAGGTAGTTTCAGAGCCTATGCTGTTATCATTTCCTTCGCCGCTTGCAATTTCGCCCGAGGCATAAACCACCGCAATGCGGTTAGTTGAAACCTCTTTGGTATCTTCGTCGTTACCCGCCTTGGTATAATCGCTTATCTCGATGCTATTAATATCATCTTTCTGTTTAACACCTAATTTGCTTTTTAATTGGGTCAATAATTCATCACGGTATTTCAAGCCATCAACCAACTTAAGCTTTAAGGCATCCTCAGGCTGTTGTATACGGGCCTGGTTGGCATAATTAAATAACGAATCTTTATTGATATGACGCGCTTTGCTGATGCCTGCCAGGTAATGATTATATAATGAATTAACGTATGAGCTAACTTGCAAGCGGTTAGCGTCGCTCATTTTAGTCAAAATCATTGGCTCAACGGCGCTCTTATAGGTTCCTACGCGGATCACCTGCGCCTGGATACCTAATTTATCCAAAGCACCTTTAAAGAACATCGTCTGCGAGCTAAATCCGTCAAACTCAAAAATGCCTTTGGGGTTAATGTAAATTTTATCTGCTACCGATGCCAGGTAATAAAACCCTTTGGTATAAACCTCGGCGTAAGCAATGATGAATTTACCCGATTTTTTAAAGTCGATCAGCGCATTACGGATCTCCTCGGTAGTAGCCTGTCCCGACAGCATATAGCTTTCGTCAAGTAAAATTCCTTTGATGTTGTTGTCAGTTTTAGCTTTTTTGATGTTAGCCAGAATATCTTTCAGGCCAATTGATTTATCGCCATCTAAACCTAAAAAACTAAGATTAGCCAGCGGATTGTTTGCAGTACGTTCAGAGATTGGGTATTTGATATTGATGTGTAGTATAGAGTTTGCATCAACTTGTACACTTTTTTCGCTGCTGGCACCTGCTACCAGCCCCACAAGTACAAGTATGATAATCAGGGTAGATAAAATTATGCCGACGATGGTGGCCAGCACAAATTTGAAAAATTGCTTCATTTACTATTATAAATATTTATATCTATGCAAACTTAATAAAACCCTACGGTATATATTAAGAGCACCATCTATAATATTTGTTACAACAATGAATAATGTTTTTTTGCTTTTGGGCAGCAATCTGGGCGACAGGAAGGAGTCTTTGCAGCAGGCTATCATGCATATCTCGTTTGATATCTCACCTGATATCCGGATATCATCGGTTTATGAAACCCAATCATGGGGCAAAACCGATGAACCCGATTATCTGAATATGGTGATCGAAATTCGAACAGAGCTGCCGGCACAAATAATATTGGATAAAATATTGGCTATTGAGCAAATAATGGGAAGGAAACGGGAAGAGAAATGGGGATCGCGTACTATCGATATTGATATTTTATATTTTAACTCGGATATTATTGATGCACCGGGGCTGCATGTGCCCCACCCCGAGCTGCAAAATCGTGGCTTTACCTTAGCGCCTTTAGTTGAGCTGGCGCCCAACTTTGTACACCCGGTTCTAAAAAAAACTAATCTGCAACTTAAAAAAGAACTGGCAGACGGCTTAATTGTAAAAAAGTTATAAATTTGAATATAACCTTTAAATATGCCCGTCGACTTAACCAACCTTGACCTTGATCTTTCGCTGCTGCAAGAAATTGCCGATGGCAGTGATGAGTTTATTATTGAGTCGATTGATATGTTTTTGCAGCAAACTCCGGTATCGCTTAAGGATGTAAACGATGCATTCGAAAATACCGACTGGCCAGGCGCCGCATCGGCAGCACATAAAATGAAGGCTACACTCGGTTTTTTTGGCATGCTGAACAGTCAGGCACTAATTCAGCAAATTGAATTAGCCTGCAAATCAGATTCGCCGGATGTGGTAGATTTGACAGACAAGCTTAACCAGGTGCAGGCTTTTTTGGCTGCCAGCAACATAGCGCTTGAGCAAATAAAAGCAGAGATAGAAGCTAAGTCTTAAATCTGCTCTAACTTAAAGGTATAGCTCTCCATAATTAAATTAGCCAGTAAGCTTTTGCAGGCCAATTCAACTTTTTCGCGGGCAATTTCTTCGCTGTCAGCTTCAATTTGTAAAGAGATGTGCTTGCCAATACGGATATTTTGAATTTCGGAAAGACCCAGGTTTTTCATACTACCTGTTACCGCTTTTCCTTGCGGGTCAAGTATTTCTTTTTTGGGCATTACATCAATTTCAGCTTGAAACGTTTTCATGAAGTGGGTTTATTTTTTGAGGACACTATTGCCGGCTAAATATTCTTTTTTTGAGTGCCTGTAATAGTGTCGTTAGCTATTTTAAATTGAAAAACTGATAAGGTGATATAGATAAATACAACCACCGGAACAGCCACAAATTTAAAAAATAGTATCAATATTGCCGAAAACAACAGCAGCAAATACCGATAAATATTTTTATTAAAGTCTTTGTTCTTGAATTTGAGCGACATGAGCGGCAATTCGGCCACCAGCAGTGCACACATTACTACTACAAAAGCAGTTAAGCCATAAGGATTGAGTATATACTTCGCCAAACTGCCATGCTGCTCAATAATCAGCGGAAAGGAGGCTATCAGAATAGAGTTTGCCGGCGTAGGCAGCCCGATAAATATCTCGGCCTGACGGGTGTCGGTATTAAACTTAGCCAATCTCAGCATCGAAAATACAGCGACTAAAAAAGCACTGAAATTTAAAAACGGACTGACGCCGTGTATCTGCGGAGCCTGTAAAAACAACTGGTATAATATAGCCGAAGGCAAAACGCCAAAGCTTACCACGTCGGCCAATGAGTCCAGATCTTTACCAATACCCGAGAATGACTGTAGCACGCGCGCAGCAAATCCGTCAAAAAAATCAAATATGGCCGCCAGGAAAACGGCATAAGCTGCAGTAATCAAATCGCCCTGAACAGCAAATACAATCCCCACACAACCACTAAACAGGTTGCAACAGGTTATGGCGTTAGGCACATGTTTTTTTACCCGCTTCTTCATTTTCAGGGGATGAAGGTAGTAAATTTTTGGTTAGAGATTGGTTATTGAAGATTAGTTACTGGTTATTGAAGATTAGTAATTAGCTGAGATTTGAACTATCCGCTAATCATCTTCAATAACTAATCTTCAATAACCACTAACCGACCTACGAATTCATCGAGATCAGGAACTCCTCGTTAGTTTTCGTACCTCTGATCTGACTTTGCAGGAACTCCATAGCCTCTATTGAGTTCATATCCGCCAGGTGGTTACGTAATATCCAGATACGTTGCAAGGTATCTCTGTCTAACAACAGGTCGTCTCTACGTGTGCTTGA
>DATCXS010000460.1:0-2449 GCA_036565645.1 Mucilaginibacter sp. | reverse complement strand
AATCCACCAACTTGTCTGCCTGTGCCTTTGCTGCCGGTGACAACGAAGTATCTCCAATTTCAATGAATTGCAGGGGCGTTCGCAACAGTTGGATATCTTCAGCAGTAAGTACATTTTGCGCAATCTTTTCAGAAGTCGTTTTTTCCTTTGCTTCGGGCTGTACAACCGCTTCGGCTGCTTTCGGTTTTTCTTTTTCCTTAACTGGCTGGGTTGGTGCTGCTGCAGGAAGATCTTTTATGGCAGATACAGCCTCTTTTTTTGCTTTTACCTTTGACCCAAAACCAATGCGCAATTTAATACCATACGCCATCAAATGAACATCGCCTGTGGTATTGGCAAGAGAAAACACACCGGTAGCCTGGCTTTGATTAAGGGCCGTTGGATGGTAAGTCAATAATGTTTCCTGGCCTTCCCGTTTCTTGATATCGTTTAAACCATAATCGATAAAGAGCCCTGTGTATAAATAACTGCGTGCTGAGAAACGAAACCTGGCACCCGCTTCTGCCGCTAAAGAATACGATATGTTGAAATCATAATCGCCTTTGCGATTCCAGTTGGTCTGCGTACCAAAACCATGAGCGGGAAGATCGGTGATCTCGGCATTCACATCAGGATAGTAACCCGCTGCACTGATCTCATCAGCCTGCGTTTGAAAAGAACTCTTCAAAGGAATAGAAAACTTAAGACCAGCCTGAGAGTAAAATTTTGTCTTGCCATCAGCCACTGTTTGATACTGCAGCATCAACGGAATATTCAAGGCGTATAGTTTTTGTTTTTCTTCATATCCTTTGGTTTTTACGCGAAATTCAAAAGCATCGTTTTCGCTATCTACCGAATAGCTGGAAAAAACCGTATTGGGCGTAAGTGTGGCTTTGGTCTGGTAATAACCCAGCTCAAGACCGGTCGCTATTCCCCAACGTGGATTTAAAAACTTTGTATAACCTATACCCGCCTGGAATCCCGGTTTCTGTTTACTGGTACCGTTGGTTATATCATAGTTAAAACCTGCCAGTCCGCCACCGGCAGAAATACTGATCTCATGTGTTTGGGCACTACCCAAATAACTTATCAACAGGAACAAACAACAGCTGAGAGCGGAGAAAATTATTTTTATCATATCAATGAGTTGTCTCGTAATTAGAATTATAAATACTTACTGTGGTTTTACAAGTGCATTAACGGATGCCGTAGTGCCATCAGACAATTTAAGCCTGATCACATAAAAGCCCTGTACAACCGGCATTGTAATATTGGTTTGCGGCATCACATTTTGTAAGGTTTGCACGATTACACCTTGTATGTTAGATACTACTATTGTTGCCCCTTGTAATTGGGTTGCTGTGTAACTGGTTTTGACCGTTATTGATTGTCCGGGATCTACGGGATTAGGGAAAATAGCTATGGGTATAAACGTACTACCGGGGGTAATGGTTACCGGGCAGGTTTGCAGGGTCGTGCCTGCTGCCGTTTTCACTACTGCATAATAATCACCATTGAGTTTACCGCTCTCGTAATAATACTGACCAGTAGCGCCGTTGATAGCGCCGCTATTTTTATACCACTGCCAGGCGGTGTATTGCTTGCTGCTGTTATCAAAGACCAACACATCATCCCAACGTTTTACCACCAGGTGTGCAGGCAGTTTTGACGTTAGTTCGTTTTGAACCAACACAGCCGGCAGATAGTTGTTGTTGCCCGCCTGCGTAGCCGTAATCATTGTTGTACCCGGACCAGCTATCAGCAGTTGATTACCATTGATAGTAGCAATAGCTGCATCCGCTGATTGGTAATTAACGCTTAACCCGCTGCTGGCTGTGGCCGTGAGTACAATGTTCGCACTACCATCGCAACCTGCAATAAGGGTTTGGTTCCAGGTAATCTGCTGCGCCGCTTTGTCAATTGTCAAAACACCATTAACAAAACTGATAGCATAATTACCATTGGCCAGGCTTCCTTGCGTTATGGGATAAGTGCCCACGTCTTCTCCTGCCGTCCTGCTCAGTTCACCACTAAAGGCATCGCCACTAATCAATGCTGGTGATACTATATAGGTCAATGCCGGATCTGCATCCCCATAAATTTTTGCTTTTGCATCAGCAGTAACTGTAACGGCTTTTTTACTGATGGTTAAGTCAGCACTTGTATAAGTAATTGTATAGTTACCGTTTAAGGCAAGGGTATTTTGATTGATCGCATATGCACCAACATCTTCGCCCGCTGTCCTGCTCAGTGCACCACTAAAGGCATCGCCACTAATCAATGCTGGTGATACTATATAGGTCAATGCCGGATCCGCATCACCATAAACTTTTGTCTTTGCATCGGCCGTAACCGTTACAGCTTTTTTATTGATGGTTAAATCAGCACTTGTAAAAGTGATTGTATAGTTACCGTTTAAGGCAAGGGTATTTTGATTGATCGCATATGCACCAACATCTTCGCCCGCTGT
>DATCXS010000063.1:0-8722 GCA_036565645.1 Mucilaginibacter sp. | reverse complement strand
CAAAACTAATATCCCCCAGCCCCAAAAACCAAAAGCACATAATGCCACAGCGGCACCAAAAAAAACGCAGGCTGCTATCAGCCGAACTATATTTGACATAATTTGTTATCCTATAAATTAATTGCAAATATCCGTTTATTTGTAGTCTTAATCAATATTTCAGAAATATTTATGGCAATTGAATTAGAGGCATCATGGCTTAAGGTTTTACAGGGCGAATTTGACAAAGATTACATGCTGAAGCTTAAGCAGTTTTTAAAAGACGAGAAGCAGTCGGGCAAGACCATCTACCCCAAAAACACTGATATTTTTAACGCTTTTGCCAAAACCCCGTTTACCAAAGTCAAGGTGGTAATATTGGGACAAGACCCGTACCACGGAGCAAACCAGGCACACGGCTTATCATTTTCTGTACAGCCGGGAGTACGTACACCGCCATCGCTACAAAATATTTATAAAGAGCTGGCCACCGATATCCCCGGCTTTACCATACCAAACACCGGCAATCTCACCGGGTGGGCCGAACAGGGTGTATTGCTGTTAAATGCTACATTAACTGTACAAGCCGCTAACGCAGGCTCGCACCAAAAGAAAGGCTGGGAACAATTTACAGATACGGTCATCAAAACCATATCCGACAAAAAAGAACACGTAGTATTTATCCTGTGGGGAGCTTATGCACAATCTAAAGCGCCGCTGATTGACCCCCATAAACACCTGATCATCAAATCAACACACCCCTCGCCTATGGCTGTCAGCCACGGTGGGTTCTTTGGCTCCAAACCATTCTCAAAAACAAACAACTATCTGAAAGAATACGGCGAGACGCCGATTGACTGGCAGATACATTGATTGTGATTAGTGGTTGGTGATTAGTTATTGAAGATTAAAGATTGGTTGGTATCCGGAAATGAAAAGATTAGAGAATGCCTTATTTAACATAATGCAATCTTCAATAGCCAATCTTCAATAATCTCCAATCAATACTCCAGCGGCACAATAGGTTCTTTTTTACTGGTCGACATGATCATCATGGTCTGGAAGGTTTTGACCACGCTGATGCGGCTTATCTTTTCCATGATCAGTTGCTCGTACGATTTGATGTCGCGTACATAAACCTTAAGCAGAAAGTCGCATTGGCCGGTTACGTGGTGACACTCGGTTACTTCTTTGATCTTCTTTATTTCGGTGATGAAAGTGTGAATGGTATCCTTCTGATGAAAATCAAGCGATATCTGTATAAAAGTTTTGATACCCAGACCAAGCTTTTCTTCGTCGACAAGGGCATGATAGCTTTTTATATATTCGGCATTTTCCAGTTTACGTACACGCTCAAGTGTAGGCGCAGGTGATAAGCCAATCTCTGTAGAAAGCTGAAGATTTGTGATTCTTCCGTTCTCTTGTAAGGTTTTAAGTATTTGCAGGTCAATCCTGTCCAGTTCTGCAGCCATAACAACGTGATAGTTTTAAACAAATTACAAAATTATATTTTTCAATACCAAGACGTCTTAAATATTATATTTTATTATCAACAATTTTTAGACTTGTCTAAAAAAATTATTAGATTTGTTTAAATGAATACATTAGCCGAAGAAAATTATCTAAAAGCCATTTATCATCTCTCATTAAACGATTTGAACGTGAGCACCAACCAGATAGCTGCGGCCCTATGTACCAAAGCAGCCTCGGTTACTGATATGTTAAAAAAGCTGGCCGATAAAGACCTGATCAATTACGAGCGATATCAGGGCGTAACATTAACCGCTGTCGGCAAAAAAATTGCTTTACAAATTATACGCAAGCACCGGCTTTGGGAATACTTTTTGGTAGAGAAGCTAAATTTTAAGTGGGACGAGGTGCATGAAATGGCCGAGGAGATGGAGCATATCTCGTCGGTTGAGTTGATTGACCGCCTGGATAAGTTTATGGAGTACCCCAAACACGATCCGCATGGCGACCCAATACCCGATCGCGACGGTAATTTTAAGAAGCATGAGCTAAAGCCCGTAGCCTCATTAAAATTAAATGAAGCGGGTATTATTTCCGGGGTGCGGGATCACTCGCCCGCTTTTTTACAATACCTGGAAAAACAACAGCTCACTATCGGCAAAAAAATAAAAGTGACTGACATTATTGAATATGATAACACCATGATATTGCAGGTTGAAGCAACAACTACACACATAAGCCGCGAAGTAGCTAAAAATTTATTAATAACGATATGAGCAAGGGTTACAACGAATCATTAGGGAACGTTCACGGCTCTGTATCGACGGAAAACAAAACGGGCTGGAAAAAGATATTAGCCTTTATAGGCCCCGCGTATCTGGTTAGCGTTGGCTATATGGACCCCGGCAACTGGGCTACCGACATTGCCGGTGGCAGCGCCTTTGGTTATAAACTGATCTGGGTGCTCTTTGCATCTAACCTGATAGCCCTATTGCTACAGTCCTTATCTGCCCGATTAGGGATTGTGCGGGGGCTTGATCTGGCGCAGGCTTCAAAGATCACCTATCCGCGCTTTGTTAACTTTTGCCTTTATATCCTGGCACAGATAGCTATCATTGCTTGCGATCTGGCCGAGATTATCGGCATGGCTATTGGTTTGAATTTGCTATTTAACCTGCCGCTTATCTGGGGGGTATCATTAACCATTACTGATACGCTGCTCATGCTGTTCCTGATGAATAAGGGCATGCGTAAGCTCGAGATTTTTATTGTTTCCATGATATTCATTGTGGGATTATCCTTTTTGGTAGAGATGTTTATTGTTACGCCTGATGTAAAGGAGGTAGCTTTAGGCTTTATTCCGCATAATTTAACGGGCAATGCTTTGTACATAGCCATTGGCATCATCGGCGCAACCGTGATGCCGCATAATTTGTACCTGCATTCATCATTAGTGCAAACCCGGCAAATAACCCGTACCGACGAGGGGCTGCGAACCGCTATCCGCTTTAATTTATTTGATACGGTAATTGCGCTCAACCTGGCATTTCTGGTCAATGCTGCAATTTTAATATTAGCCGCCAGTGCCTTTTTTAAGAACGGCTATTTCCATATCGCCGAGATACAGGACGCCTATAAATTGCTCGAACATATTTTTGGCCGCACTGCACCCGCGTTATTTGCCATTGCTTTGATAGCTGCGGGCCAAAGCTCGACCATTACAGGTACCCTGGCCGGTCAAATCATTATGGAAGGCCACATTAACCTGCGCATTGAGCCTTGGCTGCGTCGTTTGCTGACCCGGGTATTGGCTATTGTGCCGGCAGTGTTTACCATTATTTATTCGGGGCAGGACGGCCTGGGCAATTTGCTGATCTTAAGCCAGGTGGTTCTAAGTTTACAGTTGGGGTTTGCGGTTATACCACTGATAAACTTCACATCCGACAGAAAAAAAATGGGCAACTTTGCTATCGGTACCAAAGTAAAAATATTGGCCTGGGCTGCTGCGCTGTTAATTGTCGGCCTTAATGTTAAACTGGTTTATGAACAGATTAAAAACTGGGCGTTAGTATCTCCAAATACAGCTTTTTGGATGTATGTTTTGGTAATACCTGTGGCAATTGGGATAGGATTATTACTGTTATATATTTTTCTGCGCCCGTTACTATTTAAACACGCCGATGCGCCAACTTACATCCCCCACGGTATTGCTGCCGAGATTGACAACCTGGAAGCGGTGCATTACCATACTATTGGCGTCAGTATTGATTTTTCTAAGAACGACACCAACGCCATACGTCATGCTATTATGCAGGGCGGTAAAAGTGCTACCTATATATTAATGCACGTAGTAGAAACCGCCGGCGCGCGCTATTACGGCGACCAGGCTATGGACCATGAAACCCAAAGCGACGTAGATAACCTGGACCAATATGTTGCAGCGTTACATAAATTAGGGTATAAGGCCAACGCCAGGATTGGCTATGGCACAGCAGCCAGTGCTATTGCGGACATTGCCAACAAAGAGCGTATTGATTTTATGGTGATGGGTTCGCATGGACATAAAGCCTTGAAAGATCTCATTTTTGGGACAACGGTAAACAAGGTACGCCACATGGTTAATATACCGGTACTGGTGGTCAAAGCACCGAAGTAATACGGTCTGTCTTATCCTCTTTGTCGTTCGGGCGTAACGAGAAGTTTAATACATCATTTAAAACAAGGCGTATAAGATTTCTCCAGTTGGTTGAAATGACAAGGTGTTTATTTTTGCGTAACTTTGCAATTAACACTTATGGCCGACGAAAAAATATATATCAAGAACAAAAAAGCTTATTTTGAATATACCATCCTGGACAAATATACCGCCGGGATAAAGCTGCTGGGCACCGAGATCAAATCTATCCGCAGCGGTAAAGCCAATCTCAACGACGCGTTTTGTACGTTTATTGGGGGCCAGCTTTATGTACGCAACCTGCATATTTCTGAATATACATTCGGCTCTTTCTATAACCACGAGGCCAAACGCGACCGCGTACTGTTGCTCAATAAAAAAGAGCTTAAAAAGCTCCTTACCCGCGGCGAAGAAAAGGGGCTGACCATTGTCCCCCTAGCGCTGTTTATCAGTGAACGCGGCTTTGCTAAACTGGAAATAGGATTAGCACAAGGCAAAAAAACCTACGACAAACGCGAAACCCTGAAAGAACGCGATACTAAGGTTGAGCTGGACAGAGCAATGAAACGGTAACCCCCCAGGAGCTGATTTGCAGCCGGTCTTTCTATCGCTATTATTCCCAATCGTCTTTAAAATTTTATTCCCCTCTTGAGAGGGGGCGCGGTGGGTTGAGTGTCCGCAGGGGTGTGTATTTGGGGCTTTTCTTTGCAACGAACACACACACCTCGCAAAGGCGAATCGCGCCGCCCTTTGCATTTTTACTGCCCTGCTATTATTCCCCCTTCAGGGAGTTAGGGGGTTACCAGGCCCTTTCTCCAACCAACGGCACAAACCTGAAAGTATCCAATACATGGCGCTCATAATCATGTTCGCCGGTTTTTAGGATAGTCACCATTTGTTGTGATTTCTCATCGCCTACCGGGATAACCAGCGTACCACCAATTTTTAGTTGATCCAGTAAAATTTCGGGCACAGTTGGCGCGCCTGCTGTTACAATGATCTTATCATAAGGTGCGTGGCTGGCAATACCTTTCGAGCCGTCGCCTAAAAAGAAATGAGCTTTGTAGCCCATACGCGGTAACAAATTACGGGTGCGCTCGTATAGTTTTTCTTGTCTTTCTATAGTAAAAACCTTCGCCCCGACTTCAATCAACACACAAGCCTGATAACCAGAGCCGGTGCCTATCTCCAGCACCCTGTCGCCTTTTTTAATGTGCAGCAATTGGGTTTGATAAGCTACAGTATAAGGCTGCGAAATAGTTTGCCCCTCACCTATCGGGAAGGCAATATCCCTGTAAGCCTGGTTCCAGAAAGTCTCGTCGAAAAAAAAGTGGCGGGGTACTTTGCCTATTGCTGTTAATACGTGCTCGTCCTCAATTCCCTTTTTGCGCAATTCGTCAACCAGTTTTTTGCGAGCGCCCTGCTCGCGGTAATTATCTATATATTTAAACGCCATTTACACGATTTGGTGATTTTAGGATTTGGCAGGATGACTGACAATGATTTAATAATTTTTGGATTTTATTTAGTGATCTTAGGATTTTTTTAGAATGAATAGTCCTGATTTTTATCGAATTGGATTTTCGCCCGGATTAACTAACTTCTTGTTATAAACCCTTTTAAATTCTAAACTTGATCCTCCAAAATTTATTAATAATCCGTCGGCAATATTATAAACTTCCAGGTAATTTATTGCTTGATTTTTATGAATATCTTCAATTTTCTCAAACGCCTTTAACTCAACCATAACACTGTCTTCAACAAAGAAATCAACCCGCCTCGACCCCAATTAATTCCCCGCAATAAATAATAGGCATCTCCTTTTCACGCTCGTAACTTATCCCCGAATTACCAAATTCTATAGCCAACGCCCGCTGATATATAACTTCCTGAAATCTGTTCCCCAAATGATTATGAACGCACATAGCACAGCCGATAATTTTATGGGTTAATTCATTTATACTTTTGTTAAGGTTATTATTCATTAGTGAAAGGCTACAGGTTAATATCTTAATATAAATATCGATAAAATCACTAATAATTAATCCGACAAAATCCTAAAATTTCTAATCGCATTATCATCCTACTAAATCAATCCTGCCAAATCCCTAAATCCCTCAATCGTGTCAGTCATCCTGCCAAATCCCTAAATCCCTCAATCGTGTCAATAGGGATCAACGTCGGGCTGCACAATACTCCCCTTACTCAACTTCGTAGTTTGAAACTGGGTAATAACATCCCTGATAGTTGCTTTAACTTTATTGATCGACACGCCGTCCTTCTCAAACTTGAGCATAATAGCTTGGATATAATAATTACGGATCCGGCTAACCAATGGTATCTGCGGGCCGACAACCCGTTCCTCGCCGAAGTGCTTACGCAACTCCTTGCCCAGGTAAGTAGCTTGATTATAGAGTATCTCAGGATCTTTGTGCTTTACATCCAGATTAATAATACGGTAAAATGGCGGATAATGAAATGCTCTGCGCTCTTCCATTTCTGTAAAGTAAAGGTCGCTATAGTCATTTTCAATCACCTGGCGGATGACACGATGCGCCGGATCATAAGTCTGAATGACCACTTTACCTTGTTTGCCGCGACGCCCGGCCCTGCCGCTTACCTGTGCCAATAGCTGGAAGCTGCGCTCATTGGCCCGGTAATCAGGATACTTTAGCAGACTATCCGCATTGATAATACCGATGACGGTTACATCGGCAAAATCGAGCCCTTTAGCTACCATTTGCGTGCCTACCAGTATATCGATCTTTTTCTCTTCCAGATCGTTCAGAATGTTTTGCAGCGAATTACGTGAACGCGTAGTATCCAGGTCCATGCGCGATATGCGTGCGTCAGGCAATATCATCGACAGCTCGTCCTCCACCTTTTCGGTGCCAAATCCCCGATACTCCAATTGTGTTGATCCACAAGCCGGACAAACAACCGGCGAATCTTCTTTATAGCCGCAATAGTGACAATGCAGCTTACCCGTGTGCTTATGGTAGGTCAGGCTTACATCGCAGTTAATACATTTGGGGGTATAGGCGCATATTTTGCACAATAATACCGGCGCATAACCCCGCCGGTTCTGGAACAGAATGACCTGCTCTTTATTAGTCAGCGCAGTTTGCATATCCAGCATCAAAACACTGGTAAAGTGCGATTGGATAGTTTTCTTCCTGGTTTCTTCGGCAATGCTCACTACCTCGATAGTTTGCAGCTCGACACCGCCATATCGCTCAGTCAATTCAGCAAAACCGTATTTGTGGGTACGGGCATTAAAATAACTTTCAAATGACGGTGTGGCCGAGCCAAGCAGTACCTTACCACCGTACATATTGGCTAAAAATATCGCCGCATCACGCGCGTTGTAGCGCGGCGCGGGGTCAAATTGTTTGTAGGAGGTTTCATGTTCTTCGTCCACAATAATCAGCCCCAGGTCAACAAAGGGCAAAAACACCGACGAACGGGCACCCAATACCACTTTATACTCGCTATTCAATACCTTTTGCCAAACCTCAACCCGCTCGTTGTCATTAAACCGGGAGTGATAGACACCAATACTGGCGCCAAAATATTGACGCAGCCGCTCAATGACGTGGGTGGTTAAGGCAATCTCGGGCAATAAGTATAATACTTGCTTGCCCTGCGCCATCGCCTGTTCAATAAGGCGGATATAGATCTGTGTTTTACCAGACGATGTAACCCCATGCAGCAGTACCACATCCTTTTGCTTAAATTGCTCTTTAATGGCAGTTAATGCAGTTTGCTGATGTTCGCTTAATTCAAAATTGGCATCCAGAAACTCCTCGTCAAAAAACAGGCGACTTACATTGCGCTCCTCGGCAATAAAAATCTCTTTTTCTATCAGCGAATTAATGCTCGAAGCACCCGCGCCGCTTTCTTCAACCAACTCATTTTTAGAGATGGCTTTCTGATGCCGCGACAGTTTCAAATAAGCCAATACAGCATCGGCCTGTTTGGGAGCGCGTTTCTCTAATATACCAAACAACTCACGCAGGCTTTCCTGATCGTGATAGGCGGGGTTAATGGTCAGAAATGTCCGTTTGCGCGGCTTATATTTATCGCTTACCTCTTCAGATATATTGATGATATTTTTCTCGAACAAGCCTTTGAGCAGCGGCATTACCATTTTTTGGCTCAGGAGTTTAGAGATGTCGCTAATAGTTAGCTCGGGCTGTATCTCTAAAGCCTCTACAATCAGAAACTCCTTATCATGCAAGGCTGATTTATCGTACTCAAAATCTTTATTAAGAACGATCTTGGTTTCGCTGGCCAGTTTCAGGGCCGACGGCAGCGCAGCATTCATCACCTCGCCCTCAAAACACATATAATATTCAGACAGCCACTTCCAGAAATGCAGTTGCTGGCCCGTCACCACAGGCCGGTCGTCCAGTATTTCTAATAAGTATTTGGCTTCGTATTTTTCAGGAGGCTGCTCGGTTATGGCCAATACTATTGCTGTATACAATTTGCTCTTGCCAAACTGAACTACTACACGCTTACCAATAGCTATTACATTATTCAGCTCAAACGGAACCCGGTAGGTATAGTTCTTAGCTATCGCCAGCGGCAAAATAA
>DATCXS010000005.1:0-7382 GCA_036565645.1 Mucilaginibacter sp. | reverse complement strand
CAGGTGCGGGTCAGAGCCTGTCGCCTACCTCGCATTTTACCTGGAGGAATGATAACGTTTCTGTTTATAAGGTTTTTGGTCATCAGCATTTGAATGAGATTGGCGAATCATTAAAACAATTGCAGCCTGCTTTTGCACAGCCGATAAGCTTTGTACCGTATCGCGGTGATTTTACCCGGGGCATTTTTGCTTCTATTTATATGGACAGCGACCTGACGGAAGCTGAAGCATTAAAGCTTTACCAGGACTTTTATGCAGGCGATCCGTTTACGCATGTAACCGGCAGAAACATAGACTTAAAACAGGTGGTTAACACCAATAAAGCATTTTTACAAGTTAAAAAATATGATAATAAATTATTTACTATCAGCATGTTAGATAACTTATTAAAAGGCGCCTCTGGTCACGCAGTTCAGAACATGAACTTGATGTTTGGCCTTGATGAGCGCGCAGGTCTACGACTTAAGGCGACCGGTTTTTAAACCGATAGCCACCTTGTAACCCACTTTAAGTCACTAATTATCTAAATTTTAACAAAAATAGAAATGAAATTATTTGATGTTTATCCGATAAACAATATCAATATAGCAAAAGGCCAGGGCAGTCTGGTTTACGATGATAAAGGCCAGGAATACCTTGACCTATATGGCGGCCATGCCGTTATTTCAATTGGTCACACTCATCCGCATTATGTAAAAAGACTGGAAGACCAATTACATAAAATTGGCTTCTACTCCAACTCTGTTGAGATTCCTTTACAAAAAGAACTGGCTGAAAAATTGGGGCATGTTTCTGGTAAAGAAGATTACCAGTTATTCCTGATTAACTCTGGCGCTGAAGCAGATGAGAATGCTTTAAAGCTGGCCTCCTTTTATAATGGTAAAAAGAAGGTGATTGCTTTTACCGGTGCCTTTCATGGCAGAACATCGCTGGCTGTAGCAGTTACAGATAATCCCAAGATCGTAGCGCCCGTTAATGAAACCGATAACGTAATAAGATTGCCCTGGGCTGATGAAGCTGCATTAGAGCAGGCTTTTATTGATCATGACGATATATCATCAGTAATTATCGAAGGTATACAAGGTGTGGGCGGTATACAGGTAGCGCCGGAGAGCTTTTTACAAAAGATCAGATCGCTTTGCGATAAACACAACGCCGTATATATTGCTGATGCCGTACAATGCGGTTATGGCCGTACGGGTAAATTCTACTCGCATGATTTCGCGGGTATTGATGCGGATATTTATACGATGGCTAAAGGTATCGGTAATGGTTTCCCTATCGGCGCTATCAGTATATCACCCAAAATACAGCCGGCTTATGGTATGCTGGGTACCACTTTTGGCGGAAACCATTTGGCTTGTGCGGCAGCTTTAGCTGTGCTGGAAGTTATTGAGCAAGATAACTTGATGCAAAACGCTGCCGAAGTTGGCGCTTACCTGATTGACGAGCTTAAAAAATTCAAACAAGTAACCGAAGTCAGGGGTCGCGGATTGATGATTGGTATCGATTTACCTGCTGAATTTGCCAACGCTAAAAAAGACTTGTTATTTAAACATCATATCTTTACAGGCGAAGCCAAACCAAATGTAATCAGATTATTACCAGCTTTAAATTTGAGCAAGGCACATGCTGATAGATTTTTGGAGGCATTCAGCGTAGTATTAAAATAATATAAAATACTAATCTCATTTCGACCAGCGAGAGAAATCTTATACACCTTTCTAAATCGCTTGTATAAGATTTCTCGCTATGCTCGAAATGACAATACATATATAGGCTAACCATGAAACTATTTTCTTCCGTAAACGACGTAACCGACATCAACGCACTTGTTGCCGAGGCATTACAGCTTAAAAAAGATCCTTATGCGCATCAGCACCTGGGTAAGAACAAAACTTTGGGACTGGTTTTCCTGAACCCAAGCTTGCGTACCCGCATGAGTACCCAAAAAGCAGCGCTTAACCTGGGCATGAACGCTATGGTTTTAAATATTGACAAAGAAGGCTGGGCTTTAGAACTGCGTGATAACGTAATAATGAACGGCACTACTGTCGAGCATATCCGTGAGGCTGCTGCTGTTTTAGGTCAGTACGTTGATATATTGGGCGTACGCTCATTCCCGGGGTTGAAAGACCGTCAAGAAGATTATACCGAAGTGATCTTTAATAAGTTTGTTGAGTTTTGCGGCGTTCCGGTAGTCAGTTTGGAATCTGCCACCCGCCACCCGCTGCAAAGCCTGGCCGATTTGATAACCATAGAAGAATTAAAAACGCGTCCGCGCCCTAAGGTGGTGCTGACCTGGGCTCCACATATCAAACCGCTACCTCAGGCTGTGCCTAATTCATTCTCGGAGTGGATGTGCAAGGCCGATGTCGATTTTGTGATTGCCCACCCTGCCGGTTATGAGTTATCTCCCGATTTTACTAAAGGCGCAACCATTACCCATAACCAGGATGAGGCTATCACTGATGCTGATTTCATTTATGTAAAAAACTGGTCGGCTTTTGAACCTTACGGACAAATATTTGGTGACAATAAGGACTGGATGCTAACCAACGAGAGGCTAAAGATCACCAACAATGCCAAAGTAATGCACTGCCTGCCTGTACGCCGCGATTTAGAGCTTTCTGCCGAAATATTAGACGGTCCAAGCTCTATTGTTGTACACGAAGCCGGTAATCGTGTGTGGGCCGCGCAAGCAGTGTTAAAACAGATGCTTGAGCAATTGCAATAGTGGGCCATGTAAATTCGATTACATGCGCAAATAATCAACCGTCATCTTTAGGGATCGAAGCGTCAATAACCCGGTTTAACGTAAGCCCTTGTACAATTACCGAAAATATCACGATAAAATAAGCGCCTGCCAATATAATATGTCGGTATGAGCTATAGGGCAATGAAAGCGCCAATGCTATGGATATACCACCACGCAAGCCTGCCCAGGTTAATATATTAATGTTTTTAATATTGGTGCGTGCTATTTTTTTAAAGAAGATCAATGGTATCATGATGCTGATCCATCGTGCTAATAGTATAGCGGCTATGCCTACACCTCCTATCAGCCAGTAATTTTCGAGATAAGGCAGATTAATCATTTGTAAACCTATCATCACAAACAAAATAGTATTCAGCATCTCGTCGATCAATTGCCAGAATTTCTCTAAAGCTTCATGAGAGTGTTCTTTGCTGTCTATATTAATACTGCGGTTACCGGCAAATAAACCGGCAGTTACAACAGCTAAAGGAATCGAAAAATGCAGGTAAGCCGCGATAACTGATATACTCATCACTAAAGCCACCGATACCAGTACTATGGTTTGAAAATCAGTGATACTTTTCATTAGCCTGAAGGCTATATATCCCAGAAATACACCTAAAAATATCCCGCCAAAAACTTCTTTAATAAATAGTAAAGCAGCTTTTACCCAATCAGGGTTGGTGTCTCCCGACCGTGCAAAATCCAGGATAGTAATAAAAAGCACCAGCCCAATACCATCATTAAACAATGACTCGCCCGAGATAATGGTTTCAAGATTGACCGGCAACCTTGAGTTTTTGATGATGGCTCCAACCGCTATAGGATCTGTGGGCGATATAAGCGCACCAAATAGCAAGCAATACACCAAAGGGATATGTACGCTAAAAAGCCGCGTAACACTATAAAACAGCCAGCCAAATAGCAAAGTTGATATAATTACGCTAATAGTGCTTAATAAAAAAACCGGCCGCATTTCTCTTTTAAGGCGGCGGGTATTTAAAGTAAATGAGCTTGAAAACAATAAGAAACCCAGCATAATATTAAGTACCGTACTTGAGAAATTGATATTCTTGGCCAACATGGTAAGATACCGCGCTGTACGCGGATCAATACTATCGACAAAAACGGTGATAATAGATGCTACAATAGCTATCGATACAATACCAATAGTACCAGGAAGTTTAACATAGCGTGCGTTGATATAAGAGTAAAAGGCGCTTACAATAACCAGCAGGGCTATAATGACAAACAGATCCATCAGGTATTTAACAGTTAAAATTATTTCTCGGGTTCAACCATCCGTGTCGACCGGTTAAAGCTGCGGACGATCAACCGGTTATCGCTGTTCTTGGTGAAGTAATTAATGAGCCAGGTTAATATTACCGAGGTTTTATTTGAAAAACCCGCCAACGACAAGATGTGCACAAAGCCCCAAAGCAACCATGCAAAAAAACCCTGAAAATGTACTTTGCCCAAATCGGCTACTGCTTTATTACGGCCTATCGTAGCCAGCGTGCCTTTGTCACGATAAACAAATGGCTCAGTGGGTTCGTTGTTAATCAGGTGCGTAAGATTTTTGGCCAGCCAGGCGCCCTGTTGAATGGCGGCCGGAGCGACACCGGGATGGCCATTGGGATATTTATCGCTGACTATGGCCGAAACATCGCCAATAGCGAAAATATTCTCATAACCTTTAACACGGTTAATATCATCAGTCTCGATGCGCGAACCGCGTACCAGTTTTGCATTTTCAATCCCTTCGGGCACCTCCCCCATTACACCCGCTGCCCAAAACACATTTCGCGCTTTAAGCACCATGCCGTCATCAATTTTAAGCGTATGCCCATCGTAGCTTTCTACATGTACGCTATTGTAAATTATCACGTCGTTAGCTGCCAGAAATTGCTTGGCCTTACGCGAGGCACCATCAGACATAGCGGCAAGTAATCTGTCTTTTCCCTCAACCAGGTAAACCTTCATACCCTGTTTGCTCAGGCCGTGGTAGTCTTTCTCCAATATTAAGTGCCGCATTTCACTTAATGCCCCGGCTAACTCTACGCCTGTAGGGCCACCGCCCACTACCACAAAGGTCATCAGTGCATCGCGTTCATCTTTGTCTTTAGTGATCAGTGCTTTTTCCAGGTGCTGCAATGTTAGCCCCCGTAGGTTAAGCGCCTCGGGCAGGTTCTTCATGGGCATAGTACAGGTTTCCAGATCTTTGTTGCCAAAAAAGTTGGTGTTTGAGCCTGTTGCTATCACCAGGTAATCATAGGTAATATCACCAATGTTAGTGGTTACTGTGTTCGATCCCGCGTTTATCCTTTGCACATAAGCCAAATTAAAGCTAAAGTTATCCTGATAAGTAAATATCCGCCGGATGGGAAATGCGATAGAATCGGCCGGGATAGCGCCCATGGCCACCTGGTAAAGCAGCGGCTGAAAAGTGTGATAATTGTGTTTGTCAAGCATCAGCACCTCAACCGGTGCGTCTTTTAGTTTTTTTGCTAATTGTAATCCGGCGAAGCCGCCGCCAATAATAACAACCCGTGGTTTACTCGCGCTTTGTTGTTCCATAGATATAGGTGACAGACTTAATGCAAAATGGTTTTAGTGAATACTAAAATAAGCAAAACCTTGCAGTCCTGGCGAATGCAAATACATCAATAGGACAATAGCTTCTGCGGTCAAACAAAAAGAGCGCCTCAATAGCGCTCTTTTACCAGGTTTAGGTATTTAGTTCTTTATTGTGTAGATGATCTCGGCAGGTAATTAATTGGTTTTAGTTTTAAAATAAAAAGGCACCGCATAATTACCGTCATCCGGCATTTTTTCAAATTTTGAACGGTCTGCGCCGCTATCAGACGTTAAGGTTGCAATTTTTTCAGGGGATAGTTTCTTTATCGCGTCTTCGTTATAAAATTTTCCGTCTATAAAAGTCCCGGTTTTTTCACCGGCATCCAAATAAGCCATTTCCCCTTTATCGCCCTTTTTGAACGTAATCACATCAAAACCACGACCATTTGGACGGTCAAAATGAAATCTGTTAAAAAATGAAGCACCTGGATTTGTCAATGTTTTTTCCATTATCTACTTTTCGGCAGGTGTTATTTTGCGGTAGTTTACAGCGGTGGCATATAGCTTTTTGACCTAATATTTACCAAAATCAAACTGTTTTGACCACTAATTGATTAGATTTGCAATAAATCACTACCAAACGGACATGAAATCCTTACATATCATAAAAATTGGCGGAAATGTTATAGATAATTCAGAAAATCTATATCATTTTCTAAAAGATTTTACCGGTCTTGGCGGTTATAAGATATTAGTACATGGCGGCGGCAAGGTGGCCACCCAACTGTCTGAAACCTTAGGCATTGAAGCAAAATTGGTTGATGGTCGCCGTATAACCGATATCGAAACACTCCGTGTAGTTACGATGGTGTATGGTGGATTGATCAATAAAAACATTGTAGCGCAATTACAGCGCTTTGGCACCAATGCCATTGGGCTAACCGGTGCCGACGGCAATTTTATCCGCACAAAAAAACGCCCGGTAAAAACTATTGATTATGGTTTGGTGGGTGATATTGACGATCAATCGGTAGATGCTGCCGGTATTGCCCGGTTACTGGAAGCAGGCTTCACCCCCGCTTTCTGCGCATTGACACATGACGGCGACGGTCAGCTATTAAACACCAATGCCGATACTATTGCATCTGCTTTGGCCGTTTCGCTATCATCGTTATTTGAAACCACCCTGATATATTGCTTTGAGAAAAAAGGTGTATTGATGGATGTAAACGACGACGACTCAATTATCAGGGACATTGATCCAGTGAGATATGAAGAATTAAAAACTAAACAAATTATTCACAGTGGTATGCTGCCAAAACTCGAGAATGCCTTTACCGCAATATCCTGCGGCGTTAAGGCAGTAGTAATTGGCCATTCTGACGATTTAGGCGAGCTGAAAAACGGCAGACCATTTGGAACAACATTAAGTAATACAATATGAATTCGCAACAACATATAGCCATTTTAGGCAGTGGAAATATAGGTTTATCTCTGGCAAAAGGCCTGGTAAAATCGGGTATATGCAAACCACAGCAAATAACCCTTACACGACGTAATTTAGACGCCTTGGACGAATATGCCGCGCAAGGCTATCAGGTAACCAATGTAAACGTAAAAGCTGCTAAAAAGGCCGATATCGTTATCCTGGCGGTATTACCGCAGCAGTTGAATAAACTACTTGAAGAAATTAAACCGGCTATAAAATCAGAAAAGCAATTTTTGGTTTCGGTAATATCCGGCGTTACCTGTAATGATATCCGCCAACAACTGGAAATGAATGTACAGGTTATCCGTGCCATGCCTAATACCGCTATTGCCATTGGCGACTCGATGACCTGTATAGCTACAGATAATGGCAGCACAAAGAATGTAAACCTGGTCAAATCGTTATTTGACACCGTTGGGGTCACTATTCAAATCAACGAGGAATTGATGACCGCAGCTACGGCGCTTTGCGCTTGCGGCATTGCATTCTTTTTACGTTCGGTTCGTGCAGCGTCGCAAGGCGGTACCGAAATAGGTTTTCACGCGCACGATGCACTTA
>DATCXS010000220.1:0-2379 GCA_036565645.1 Mucilaginibacter sp. | reverse complement strand
AAAGTGCCGCCAGTCCGCTTTTTGTCAAAGTGCCGATATCGCCGCCCGAGCCTTTGATCCACATTACTTCTACCTCCTGGCCGGTCAGCGGATCTTTGGCCGTGGCCTTGCACGACGTATTGCCCCCGCCGTAGTTGGTCAGGCGCAAATCGGCCCCCAACAGGTTGGAGCGGTATATTAATAGCGCGACTTCATCACCAGCAAGCCTGGCGGCTGCCTCATCATCCCATAAATAGCTTACGTGCTTAAAATTTGTTTTTTTGATAGACATTGTTGTACTGTTTGTATGTTGTTGGTTATTTTTTCATTTGCACCTGGGCCGTCTTGCCCTCGGCACCGTCTTTATCCTTCAAATTGTTGCCATATCCTACTAACAATACCGAAAGGATGATAGTTAATATACCCACTATTAAAACGGTGAACGCTTTTTTGCTCACGCCTTTCCACTCTTTTAAAACAATACCCCATACGTTGGCAACAAGAATAATAAACGCCATGTGCAGGATCCATGAACTTGCGCCGTTACCCAGCTTGCTTTCGCCCATACCGTAAAAAAAGAATTGCAGGAACCAGGTAGTACCTGCCAGTGCCGAAAAGACATAGTTTTTTAATAAAGGGGTTTTGGGGTTAGTATAATCGCCAAATGTTTTGTTACGCGCATTCAAGATCATACACCAGATAAAGTTAGTGGTTAAACCACCCCAAAGGATAATTATATAGGTAACGTTGTTTTTGTATAGAAAATTTTGACTTGGGTCTGTAATATGATGTGTCAGTCGCCAGGCGTTATTAGCGGCATTGGCCATATCGGCACCGGCGTCAATACCAAAGGCAAAACAGGCGCTTAACACACCCGATACTATCGCTACAATGATGCCCAAACCGAAACGGTAGTCTTTATTTTCGTTAGCAGCGGCGCCATCCTTAGCCAGATCGCGCTCTTTTAAGGTACCTGCACGGCCGCAGATGATGATACCGATCACGCAGATCAATATCCCCAGTAAAACTAATTGGCCCCATTGATGCGATGCCAGGATACCGATGCTGTCCTTACCCTCTTTTGGTGCAAACTCGTAATAAACAGCAGGCACCAAGGCACCAAACACTGAACACAAGCCCAGGATGATGGTACTGCCTAAGGATACCCCGAGGTAACGCACGCCTAATCCATAGGTCAAACCGCCAATACCCCAAAGCAATCCAAAGAAATAAGTTAAGGTAAGGATGCCGCCGTTGGTAGTAGCAATGATATCGCCAAAATGCGGAATGGTTAGCCAGGCCGCTACCGGCGGAACAATAAGCCAGGAGAACAGACCGCCTACTATCCAGAAACTTTCCCAGGCCCAGCCTTTAACTTTGGTGTAGGGGATATAAAAACTCCCCGAGGCAAACCCGCCTATAAAGTGAAATATTACGCCGAAAATTACTTCCATTGTCTATAAGGTTTAATTGGTTGTGCTGAAATGATAAGTGCCCGAGCCTACCTTAACTGCGGTATAACCTGCAATCTGATCGGATGCTTTGGTAACTGATTTACCACTCTCTGTAACTGCGCTGTCGCCTTTGGTTGGTACGTAAACAGTGGCAGTTGTATTGGCGGGGATCACTACATCCAGCACAAAATTGCCGTTCTCTATCTTCCAGTGCGAGCTGGCTTTGCCGTAAGGCGTTTCGTAATCTGCTTTTACGTCGGTTAAGTTACCGCCCACGGTTGGTTTTATGATGATGCCTTTATAACCGGGTTGGTCAACTTTAGTGTCGATGCCGGCTACGGTACGGTACATCCAGTCGCCAATAGCGCCGTAAGCATAGTGGTTATATGAGTTCATCGACGGAACCTCTAAAGTGCCATCAGGTTTGATACCGTCCCATCTCTCCCAAATGGTGGTAGCACCCATTTTTACCGGGTATAACCATGATGGATAATTCTCCTGCAATAACAATTTGAAAGCATCATCAGTATGGCCAAAACGGCTCAATGCACTGCACAGATAGGGTGTACCCAAAAAGCCGGTAGTCAGGTGGTTGCCATAGCGGCGAATGTTAGCAGCCAGACGATCTGCGGCCTGGGCCCTTAAATTTTCAGGCAGCATATCAAACTCCAGCGCCTCGGCATAAGCAGTTTGAGTGTCTGATGATATCAAACCGTTCGGCGTTACATACTCGCGCATGTAGGCATTTTTTACATCAGCCAATAATTTGGTGTAGGTTTCTACATCTTCTGTCTTACCTAAAACTTTAGCGGCGTTAATTAGTAATTGGGTTGAATGTGCGTAGAAACACTGCGCTATCAAATATTTACTGGTGATAGCCGCTGTACCGTCGTTATCGTCATTACGAGTGTAGAATAGCCAGTCGCCAAAGTGGCTGCCGGTGTTC
>DATCXS010000151.1:0-13148 GCA_036565645.1 Mucilaginibacter sp. | reverse complement strand
TGTCATTCCCAAATGTTAGTCCGGATTTATAATCCCGGACTTAATAAATAGCGGATTTGCAATCCGCGTACAGGTACAAACCAAATGTTAGTCCGGATTTATAATCCCGGACTTAATAAATAGCGGATTTGCAATCCGCGTACAGGAGGGGTACAAATCCCTACAAAGGAAGTCCGGGATTAGAAATTAGGACTAACATAAATCAAGTTAAAAACTTCGTCCAGTGGCAGTAACTGATCCAAATCCCTGACTTAAAAGTCATAAAAATGATCCAAAGTGATCCACTTTACAGGATTAAAATAATTAACTAATTTATTTTCAACATGTTATATCTTTTAAGTGATCCAAAGTGATACACATCACCGTGGATCAGCGATAATCACGCATAGCTCCTATAACTGCCATGTTAGGCCGGATTTATAATAACACGACCCACCTCTCACTGCTCACTACTCATCCCCGCCAAACTCAAGGCTGCCATATCTCCAATATTTTCGCCCAGACCTGCCGGGACTATCCGGCAAACCTCGTGAGCGCCAATATAAGCTTCGCGATGTATCACTTGCAACATTCGTTCGTCCAGTAACGATTTGGCACGACCATAGATACTACCCATAATGATAACCTCGGGATTCAGAATATCAATCAGCAATGAAAGCCCGCGTCCCAGGTACCCGGCGCAGGTATTATAGATATCTATAGCCAGCTCATCGCCCTGATGTGCCGCCTCGGCCACAACTTTTGCAGTGAGCTTACCCACGTCGTCCAGGCTATTGCAAAACGACACTTTACGGCCTACCTGTAGTTGCTCCCTGACTTTGATCTGCGCCAGCTGCGCAATGCCGCCGCCGCTGCACCAACCCTCAAACGATCCGGCTTTACCAAAACCTACCGGCCCCATCTCTGACAGGCGCAAATGCCCCACCTCCCCGGCAAAATCTGAGGTGCCTGAATATAGCCTGCCATTCAATATCAAACCTGCGCCCATGCCGGTACCAAACGTCAGGAAGATCACATTTTCAAACCCCTTGCCGGCGCCGTACTTCCACTCGGCAACTGCGCAGGCATTGGCATCGTTTTGCAGCAGCGCGTTGCGTCCAAAGCGCTCAGTGGTCATTTTTACTATGGGGATGTTATCCCAACCGGGCAAATTTGGCGGCGACAGGATCAATCCTTTTTTACTATTCAGCGGACCGCCACAGCTGATGCCAATGCCTTTCAGACCGGCGTTGCTCAGACCATGTTTAGTCAGCAAAGCTTCGGCCGACGTAAATAGCGTCTCAATCATAGTATATGGCGGTTGCACAGTCGGCATAACCACTTTATCTATAATATCCAGCCTATCGCCCGATGCTTTGCCTAAAACCACGGCACACTTGGTACCGCCAATATCAAACCCTAACAGCATATCAATCTTCTTTAAGCGGACTAATCTTTATCGACTTAAATTTAACATTGCCATGCTTGGCAAAGAAGTACAACTGGCTGCCCTTTTGTTCAGGACAACGGTTCACGATGCAGCGTTTACCATTAATGTTCATATCTATGATGTCATCTTTCATAATAATATCCAGCTTCATAGGCCTATCCAACCCCTCAACCACACGAATCATGGTATTGCCCAGCCAAACGTCCCTGTCGCCTGCTAAAAAATCTACCCGGTAGCCATGATCTGCCTGGTTGTCTGCCCTTAAATAAAAACCGTATTCGGCAATTGGGGTTGTCGGATCAGTCTCCATAGTAATGCGGCAATTAACAGGTACATTCTCTAAATGAGCAGAACCCATACCGCTGGTAGTGCTGATGCTCACGCCGTCGGCACCATCTGTTTTAGCATCCATATCTGTCTTAATATTCAAACTCAGGGGAGCATCTGTGGCAGGGATCATCTCTTGAGGGAAACTCGTCGAGAGTGTTCCGTCGGCCTCTTGCTTTATCTCGCGGAAGATCATATTGCCGCCGAAACGCTCGCCGTTATTATCCTTATTCTGGTCGCGGCTTGGTATCCATGCACCGGCAATACGGCGGCCGTTTTTAAACGCGGCTGTTTTAACCACATTGGTCCACGACTCGTTCAATGCCTGGTATCGCGGCTCCTTCCACGGCCCGTAAGGGCTGCGCGACATTACATAATACGTATCGCCCCCATCGCCATAAACCAGGTAGTACCACCCGTTCCAAAGGAAATAATCAGGGCACTCGGGTACCGAACCCTGACCGGTTAGCACAGGCTCCAACACGGTCCAGTTTTTCAGATCTTTGGATGTCATATGCACCAGATTGCCGCCTGCATGACGTAGCGGGGTATTCTCTTTCCAGCTGGCCACAAACAGGTGGAACTCGCCGGTCTTTTCGTCAACAAAAACCTTAGGATCCCTGAAATCGCGCTTGCTGTAGCCCGGCGCCGAGGTGTAAAACGGGTTAGGTTTCTGTTTGTCGAAATGGATACCGTCGTTACTAATGGCATAACTTAACTGCTCATTTATTTTGCCATCATTCACTAATCGCGTCGCATAGAAAGCGTAATATTTGTTCTTATAAAAGACAATTGAACCGGTACAAATCGACTTTTCCCACGGCTCGTCAATACCCAGTACAATAGGGTTTTGTTTCCAGTTTTTCAAGTCAGTAGTTGTGCTCAAAACCCACTGGTGGCCGCCCAATCCGCCTAAACTGGCATGATGCGCCGAATCCAATAACCAGTACATAGAAAACTGACCGTCTTTGTAAAACGGCATGCAATCGCCCACAAACAAATTGCCTTTAGGCCGCCAGTATTGCAGGTTTTTGGTTGATTGTATGGTAGGGTCGTATTTAACGCCTAATTTTTGCGCTTTGAGGCTGATGCTGCCTAAAGCGAGTGTGATAAGTAAGATGTATTTTTTCATCTGTGTGTGTGATTTTACTAATAAAGCGTTATTGCGAGCGTAGCGTGCAATTTCTTCGCGATAGGTTGAAAAGCGCACGACTGCCCTATCACAAATTAGTACTTTAAACGATTAAAGCAATGGATAAATAAATTTCGGGCACAAATTTTAAGAAACCGTACCTTTGGGGCATGGCCGGCATCTACCTACATATCCCCTTCTGCAAACAGGCTTGCCATTATTGTGATTTCCATTTCAGCACCTCGTTAAAGTATAAGGATGATCTGCTGCAGGCGCTGGTAAAGGAGCTGCATTTGCAAAAGGATTATCTGCAGGGCCAAACTATTAAGACTATATATTTTGGAGGGGGAACGCCTTCTATCCTGCCCGCAACGGATATCAATTTACTGCTGGACACCATTACCCAATTGCATACTGTATCTGCAGACGCTGAAATAACGCTTGAAGCCAATCCTGACGATCTGGACAAAACTAAAATTCAAGAGCTGCGCCAAACACCGGTTAACCGTTTCAGCATTGGCATACAGTCTTTTTTTGATGAAGATTTGCAGTGGATGAACCGTGTACATCGCGCTCAAGAAGCAGAAGCTTCTATAAAACGCACACAGGACGCAGGTTTTGAAAACATAACGGTCGATCTGATCTATGGCTACCCCTTGCTTACCGACATGAAATGGAAGCACAACCTTAACAAAGTTTTCGAGCTGGAAGTGCCTCATGTATCTGCTTACTCCATGACTGTTGAGCCACAAACCGCCCTGGCTTCATTCATCCGTAACCGCAAGCAACCGGCTATGAACGAGCAGCAAAGCGCCGAGCAGTTTACTTACCTGATGGAAGCTATGCAAACGCAGGGGTTTGAACAATATGAAATTTCGAACTTTTGCAAGCCGGGTCAATACAGCAAGCATAACTCCAACTATTGGCAAGGTGTAAGTTATCTGGGGATAGGTCCATCGGCACATTCGTACAACGGCGCAGCGCGCCAGTGGAACATTACTAACAATGCAAAATACATCGAGTCGATTTTAAGTAACAAAGTGCCAGCCGAGATCGAGGAACTTACAGAAAGCAATCGCCTGAATGAGTATATCATGACCTCATTGCGTACCAGTTGGGGGCTAAATTTGAACGCACTTGATAAAATTGCGGCAGGCACAGTGGCCGTGTTAAACCAAGCTGCCCTACCCTTTTTTGAAAAAGGCTGGATTGTCCAAAATCAAAATAAAATCACCCTTACCCAAACCGGCAAGCTCTACGCCGACCATATTGCTGCCGGACTGTTTTTTTAAGCCGCGCATACTTAAACTACACTTTTTAAAGGCCCGTACCTACGCATTGAAAACTCGTTTGGTTTTCAACAAGTTATAACTACCGGTTATAACAACTTTAAATCCGCCTTTTTACTGCCGACGTATCTCCAGCAAATAACATTATCGAAAACAAACATGAAAAAACTAATTATCACAGCGCTTGCCTTAGCAGCTATTGCAATTGCTCCTAAAACTTTTGCCCAAACTAAAATGGTTGGCGGTGCAGCCATGTATCCTTCCAAAAACATTGTTCAAAACGCCGTGAACTCAAAAGACCATACCACATTGGTTGCTGCTGTTAAAGCAGCCGGCCTGGTAGAAACTTTAGAAAGCAAAGGACCATTTACCGTATTTGCCCCTACCAATGAAGCTTTTAACAAATTACCGAAGGGTACTGTTGAAACTTTGGTAAAGCCGGAAAACAAGGCAACCCTAACCAAAATACTGACGTACCATGTCGTGGCTGGTAAGTTAAGCTCGGCCGATCTGTGGGCAAAAGTTAAAGCTGGCAAAGGCGAACTGACTACCGTACAGGGCGGCAAATTATGGATAAAAGCCGAGGGCAAAAAATTATACCTGGTTGATGAGAAAGGCAATAAGTCATGGATAACCATTGCCGACGTTAATCAGAGTAATGGCGTAATTCATGTAATAAATACAGTATTGATGCCTAAATAAAGACATTTATGGTTAGCGGTAAGCAATTGACGTAGTTCGTTAGTCGAATTGGAAACCGTACCATAAATATAACTGAGACAACTCAGTCAAAAGGGTGCCCGGTGCTTTTGCATCGGGCTTTTTTGTCACTTTAATCTCATAAAGTTAGCGGCTACTTTTCCTTATTTATTGGTTTAGCTTAGTTTTGCGTGTTAATTAATTGCAAACATGGGCATCATTTTAACTCCGATTGACCGGGTTGACACCATATCAAAAGAAGATTTTATTAATAATTATTTAAAGCCGCGCAAACCCCTGGTTATCCGCAAGGCGACCGAAAGCTGGCCCGCTTTAAAAAAATGGACATTTGATTATTTGAAAGAAACCGTCGGCGATCAGACAGTTCCGCTTTATGACAGCTCAAAGGCCGATCCCTCAAAACCCATCAACGCGTCGGCCGCCGAAATGAAGTTTGGCGATTATATTGACCTGATACAAAAACAACCGACTGACCTGCGTATATTCTTGTTCGACCCTATTAAACAAGCACCAAAATTACTGGACGATTACCGCTCGCCAAGCGATCTGATGGGTGGCTTTTTAGATAAATATCCTACCATGTTTTTCGGCGGTGCCGGATCAGTTACCTTTATGCACTATGATATTGATCTGGCCCACATTTTCCATACACATTTTAACGGCCGTAAGCATGTTATTTTGTTTGATAATAAATGGAGCGAACGTTTATATAAGATCCCATTTGCTACCTACGCTTTAGAGGATTACGATATTGAAAAGCCCGATTTCACAAAGTTCCCGGCTTTAGATGGTATTGAAGGTTATGAGATGTTTCTGGAGCATGGCGACACGTTGTTTATGCCTACCGGCTACTGGCACTGGATGAAATACCTGAACGGATCATTCTCTATCTCGTTGCGCGCCTGGGATAAATCATGGGCTATTAAAGCTCATAGCTTATATAACCTAACCATACAGCGCAAGTTTGACGACGTAATGAAAAAGAAATTTAAAGGCCGCTATATGGGCTGGAAAGAACAGCTGGCCTTTAAACGTGCAGATAGAGCTTTAGCCGAAGGAACACCGAGGTAAACTAAGGTAAATTACTTTAAGAAGTCAGCCCAAAGCTCCGGTAATAAATATTGTCATTTCGAGCATAGCGAGAAATCTATACACGCACAATAATATTATCCGGGTCTATGTATGTGTATAATCTCTCACTATCGTGACAGGAGTATAAGAGAGCGCGGGTTAACTTGTATGGTCACAAACTATTACCCACTTCCCATTAATCTTCTTAAACCAAAGCGTATAATACCCTTCAAGCATCTTACCGGTTTGCTTTACATGCCAACCACCAAATAAAAAAGCATTTTTAGGATCAAGAACCTTCACTTTTAAAATATCGAAAGTTAATACGCCCATAGCGGCCTTGTCAGGATAACCGCGTTTGTAATTATTCAGGGTGTTTTGCCAGCCGTAAGTAGGTGCGGTTTTACCCACAAACATCAGCGAGTCAGACTTCCAGTAGCCTTGCATAAAGCCTTCCAGGTCGCCACGGTTCCAGGCGTCGCGCTGTGTGTTCATTACATTGATAATGGCCTGACGGTCTTGCGCTTGTACCGCCACAAATGCACTTAACATAAAGATAACAACCAGCAAATGTTTTTTCATGATCTAAATACAACGATTATCTGTTAGCTTTGGCCCAGGCTCAAATCCGTTTTTATGAAGCAGAATATACTATGTTTAGGCGAAGTTTTGTGGGACACCTTCGGCGATGAAAAAGTAGCTGGCGGCGCAACCATGAATGTGGCCTTCCACCTGGCGCAGCAAGGCGCGAGCGTATCTTTTGCCAGCAGTGTGGGTACCGATGCTTCCGGAAATGAACTGGTAGGTTTTCTGAAGGATAACGATCTGTTCAGCGACCTGATTCAACGTGATGAAACACTGCCCACCTGCGAGGTTACTGTGCAGTTGGATGAGCATCAACAAGCTACCTATATCATTCCACAACCGGTATCATGGGATAATATTAAACCCAAAGCCGCGCTTAGCAAATGCGCCAAAAGCGCCCGGGCAATCGTGTTTGGTAGTTTGGTTTGCCGCGATACCACTACGCGCAACACGCTCTTAAACCTGCTGAATGATACCACGGCACTTAAAGTATTCGATGTAAACCTTCGTGCGCCGCATTATACATCGCAAACCATTGAAACATTGGCCGCACATGCCAATGTGGTAAAAATGAACGAAGAAGAGGCCGACCTGCTTATTAACGATAAAAAAGGCAACCTGAAAGAAAAGATCACCGAGTTCCGGAAAAAATATCATGCACAAACTATCTGCGTTACCCGCGGTGCGCACGGTGTCATGGTATGGCATGATCATGAATTTTATGAGCATCCGGGATTTGAAGTGAAGGTAGCAGACACCGTGGGTGCCGGCGATTCATTTCTGGCTACGTTTATTGTCGGCTTGTTAAACCAACTTCCTATGCAGCAGGTATTAGAACGCGCCTGTGCAGTAGGTGCCTATGTAGCCACCAAACGTGGCGCCACACCAAAGTATGTCGACGGGATTGTTGATTTAATGGCTGGCCGTTAATTTATCGCCCCAAAACAAACTTTACTGCCGACCACTGTTTACCCGACCAATAACGCCCAACCACAATTTCGGGCGAACTATCATACCTTTCCTTCATGTTATTCATAATCAAATAATCTGAATGGCCTTTGGCATGAAAGGTGAGTTGATCCTTATTATCAGGTATAGCACTATCGGGATTAAAAAATACCGGCTTTCCATTTTCGGGCAATAGTTTGATCTTACTGGCGGCCAGGTAGCCATTGCCCAATACTAACCGGAAGACGCAGCCATCCCGTTTACCAACATAGTGCACAGCGTCATAAGCTTTTTGTGCCGATGCCGGTGCAGAGGTCAATCCCAATAGTACAATAAACGTAAGTATCGTTTTCATAGTCAGTTCATTAATCGCTCCCACTCGGGGTGCCGTTTTAAATAAGCTTTGACGTATGCACAATAAGGCACCATTTTTAAATTATTTTCTTCCAGGTACTTAAATACTTTCTCTACAAGCGTGGCTGCTACGCCGTGGCCTTCCAGCTCGCGCGGCACTTCGGTATGGATCAGAAAATACGTACCGTCGCGTTCTTTATAGTCAATAAATGCCCGGTGCTCATCTACAAAAATCTCAAAATTGTGGATGGCAGTATTGTTGTTTAGTTGGATGTTTTCGTACATAGTGTAATTTAATAACAACTGTATTGACGATTTGTGTGATGCTGATAAGTATACAGGTGTATGAGGATATCAGGTGTGCCTTTATCATGACACTAAAACAATCAACCATTCACTACTCAGCATTCACCACCATTGTCATCCCTGCCTAACAATTAAAACTTAATGCCCCACCCTTAAACTTTTGCGCAAAATAATCCGTTATTTTATAACTGAAAGGCTAACTATGCGCGGTTTCGGATTTTCGAAGTTTATCCCCAATCAAATCCCCAAAGGCGGATTTGAAGAATTATTAAAGTTATTTCTTGAATTGCTCAACTATACATCGGGCGATGCCGGCGAAGCTTTGGCCTGGCTTAACGAGCTGGACAAACAATATCATATCACTAACGACGAATACGGCATCGGCGATTTTATTGACGAGCTGAAGCAAAAAGGATATCTGAGCGATGACAACCAAAACGGCAATTATAACATCACCGCCAAGACGGAGCAGAGCATCCGGCAGTCGGCTTTAGAGGAGATCTTTGGCAAGCTCAAAAAGTCGGGCAAAGGCAACCACCGCTCGCCGCAAAGCGGGCAGGGCGACGAGCGCAACTCCGAGCGTCGCGAGTTTGAGTTTGGCGACAGCCTGGATCAGATCGACATGACCCAATCTATCCACAACGCGCAGGTTAATCACGGCATCGGCGATTTTATGATGACTGAGCGCGACCTGGAAGTAGAGGAAATGGATTATAAAACCCTGACCTCTACTGTACTGATGATCGATATATCACACTCCATGATCCTGTATGGCGAGGACCGCATTACGCCGGCCAAAAAGGTGGCGATGGCATTGGCCGAGCTGATCCGCACCAAGTATCCGAAGGATACACTCGACATTGTGGTTTTTGGTAACGATGCCTGGCCCATTACGCTGCAGGATCTGCCGTATCTGCAGGTAGGCCCCTATCATACCAACACTTATGCGGGATTAGAGCTGGCTACTGATCTGCTGCGTCGCCGTAAAACATCAAACAAACAAATCTTTATGATTACCGACGGCAAACCTACTTGTTTAAAGGAAGGTACCCGTTACTATAAAAACAGCATCGGCCTTGACCGTAAGGTGGTAAACAAAACATTAAATATGGCCGCCCAATGTAAAAGGCTGAAGATACCTATCACTACATTTATGATAGCTAAAGACCCTTACTTACAACAGTTTGTGCGACAGTTTACCGAGACCAATGGCGGCAAAGCGTTTTACAGCTCATTGAATAATCTTGGCGAATACATTTTTGAGGATTACGCCAGGAACAGAAGGAAGAATGTTAAATAGATGGGAAGTCCGGAAGTCGGAAAGACAAAAGAATGAACATAACAAAACACTTCCCCACTTATAGACTAAAATACAAAATACTTCCGGACTTTCTGACTTACAGACTTTCGGACCAAAATACTACTTATGAATAAAACAGATATAAAAACTCTTGGCCAGCTAAAACAAACCGGCTATAAAAGCGAGTCGGTTAAGGATGAGTTAAGACGAAATTTAATTACCCAGCTTAAAAAGAAAGAAGAGGGTGGTTTTGAAGGCATTGTAGGTTTTGAGGACACTGTAATCCCTGATCTGCAAACTGCTATCCTGTCGCGCCATAATATTTTGCTGTTGGGCTTGCGCGGGCAGGCTAAAACCCGTATTGCCCGCTTGCTGGTTAATTTACTGGACGAATATGTACCGTATATTGAGGGATCAGAGCTATTTGATGATCCCTTGAACCCGATATCATGGTTTGGCCATAGCATCGTTAAAGAAAAAGGCGACGACACCCCTATCGCCTGGATACATCGCAGCGAACGCTATACTGAAAAACTGGCTACGCCCGATGTTACCGTTGCCGATTTGATTGGTGATGTTGACCCCATTAAAGCTGCTACCTTAAAATTGACGTACTCGGACGAGCGCGTTATACACTTCGGGCTGATCCCACGCGCACACCGTGGCATTTTTGTGATCAACGAGCTGCCCGATCTGCAGGCACGGATACAGGTATCTTTGTTCAATATCCTGCAAGAAAGAGACATCCAGATACGCGGTTTTAAACTGCGCTTACCGCTGGATATTCAATTTGTATTCACTGCCAACCCGGAGGATTATACCAATCGCGGCTCAATAGTCACCCCGTTAAAAGACCGTATTGAGAGTCAGATATTGACGCATTATCCGCGTTCTGTCGAGATCTCGCGCAAGATTACCCAACAAGAGGCTACGCTTACCCCGGAGCAACGCGCTACCGTAGAAGCTGACGGTTTAGTAAAAGACCTGGTGGAGCAAATTGCTTTCGAGGCTCGTAATTCGGAATATATCGATAAAAAATCAGGCGTGTCTGCACGTTTGACCATATCGGCTTATGAGAACCTGATCAGCAATGCCGAGCGCCGCATGATCATTAATCATGAGGATAAAACCTTTGTAAGGATAGCTGACTTTCTGGGTGTTATCCCCGCTATCACCGGTAAAATAGAACTGGTTTATGAGGGCGAGTTGGAAGGCCCGGCCAAGGTAGCTAATATCCTGATAGGCAAGGCTATTAAAACGTTACTGGTTAAATTCTTCCCTGATCCCGAAAAGGCAAAAAAAGCCAAAACGCCAAATCCGTATGCCGAGATCATCAACTGGTTTAGCGACGGCAATACCCTGGCTGTTTTAGACGACCTGCCCCTGGCCGAATACAAAAAGGTACTGACATCTGTAACCGGATTGAAAGAGCTGATTAAACAGTTTCACCCGCGTTTGGTAGAGAGCCAGCAACTTATACTGATGGAGTTTGTATTGCATGGCCTGGCAGAGTTCTCACAATTAAGCAAGGGATTTTTGGATAACGGCTTTGCGTTTTCGGATATGTTTAACAGTTTGTTTAATTTGCAGCCCGATAACGACGACGATCTGGATATAGACGACGACCGTTATTAAACCATAAATGCAAAGTCAGTTTCTTACTATAATTCTGCTGGGTGCCGGCTTACTGCTGTTTGATCAATATTTATTTGGCGGTTTTATCGCAGCGTTTAAAAACAAGCGCATTGTCGGGCAACCGTTATTCAGATCTGGCTATACCCTGTTTTCATTAACCCTTATAGCCGGTACCATTTGCAGTATCTATTTAAACCTGCCGGTTGGTGTTAGGGCAGGTTTTTTATTGGTGTTTTTTGTACTGATGATTGTAAAGGTGGCATTTCTGCCTTTTGTGTTGACTGATGACATCCGCCGGTTTAGTGCACGATCAAAGCCTCAAACAAACACGAAACCGGCACAGGCTACTATGCCCCGTTCCGAATTTCTGATGAAAGCCGGACTGGCTACCGGGGCAGTGCCGTTGGCAGGTATCGGCGCGGGCATTCTTGCTGGTGCTTATGACTATCGCGTACGCAAACAAAACTTGTATTTGCCCAACTTGCCCAAAGCTTTTGACGGCCTGACCATCGCCCAGATATCAGATATCCATTCGGGCAGTTTCTATAACAAAAAGGCAGTACTGGGCGGTATCGAAATGCTGCTGGGCCAAAAACCCGACATGGTTTTTTTTACCGGCGATTTGGTAAATGAACGCACAGACGAGGTTTACGGATACCAGGATATCTTTAAAAAAGTAAAAGCCCCGCTTGGCGTGTTCTCTATCCTGGGTAATCATGATTATGGCGATTACTACCAGAAATGGCCATCATTAGCCGACAAAAAGAAAAACCTGGATGATCTTATCGCCACTCATAAAAACATGGGCTGGGATTTGCTACTGAATGAAAACCGCCGCCTCAAAATTGGCAATGAAGAAATAGGCATTTTAGGCTGTCAGAATTGGGGCGAGCTCACCCGTTTTCCTAAGTATGGCAAAATGGAACCTACTATAGCGGGCACCGAAGAGCTACCGGTAAAACTACTGCTATCGCATGACCCTTCGCACTGGCGGGCGCAGATACTGCCGCATTATCCGCAGATAGATGTCATGTTCTCCGGCCATACCCACGGCATGCAATTTGGCGTACGTACCGAACATTTTAAGTGGAGCCCTGTTGAATACGTATATAAGGAATGGGCTGGATTATACCATGAGGGCAATCAGCAATTATATGTAAATGTAGGTTACGGTTTTTTAGGTTTCCCCGGCAGAGTTGGAATTTTGCCGGAGATTACGATATTTACACTTAGATCTGCCCATGACCCATCGCTGCAACAAGTTTAATCGGGCGGCAGTCATCATAAATGAAAAAACTATATAATTCTGTTTTTGACTTTGTACTGTTCAGCAATGTTTTCATGGCATTGTGCGCGGTTGCGCAGGGCGCAGTAACTTTTTATCTGATAGGTGCAAAACCAGTTTATACTGTATCTACACTCTTGTTTACCTCAACTATCGGTGTTTATAATTTATCTATTTTATTACACAAGCCCAAAATCGTCAATTCAGAACACCGCCGTACACGCTGGTTTTTTAAACATTATAGGTTAATGATAACGTTTACCATTGTGTCAACTTTATCATTGGTACCTTTATTTTTTCTGGTATCCACAGCATCAAAATTGTTGCTGATTTTTATGGGACTAATCTCCGTAGCCTATAGCTTACCTTTATTTACCTTAGGCGATCAGAAATTCGGGCTGCGTAACATCCCCGGCTTAAAGCAGTTTTTGATTACCCTGGTATGGTCAATGAGTACCGTTTTGCTTCCGGTTTTAGAGTCGCAGGACATGCACCTTACCAACATATCAGTGCGCGATATTATTATCCTGCTGGCCAAACGATTCTTATTCATTGGCGCGCTAACCGTACCTTTTGATATCCGGGACCTGTTTGAGGATCGCGAATCGGGACTTAAAACTGTACCTGTTGTAATGGGCGAAAAAGGTGCTTATTTATTTTGCCAGGTTTTACTGGCTGGTTATATCGTCCTTTTGTTTTTGTACCGCAACAATGGTTTTAACGCCAATTTTTTTGCGCTTACAATAACCGCGCTATTGGCGGGCTGG
>DATCXS010000014.1:0-4356 GCA_036565645.1 Mucilaginibacter sp. | reverse complement strand
TGATTATTAACAAGCGGGTAGCCAATACACATCCCCTGATATCGGTTATCGGTGTATTTATCGGGTTGCCATTGTTTGGCATATTGGGCCTGGTTTTTGGGCCTTTATTACTATCTTACTTTCTGCTGCTGGTTGAAATTTACGAAACCAACCGCATGGCTGCCGACCGGCTTGACCGTTTACAGGCGGGCGAGGAGAATTGAGATTTCTGCGAACAATTACACAACTATCGCGTTTAAAAATTAATTAATCACACGATAAACAAATACAAAATATTTGATTAGTTATATTTGAACAGGTAATTAATCGTTTAATAAATTAATGTTCAACTTTAAAACTTACGTAATATGAATGATAACACTAAAGTAGTTGTAGCTCTGCTGGCAGGGTTAGCAGCAGGGGCGGCGATTGGTATTTTATTCGCTCCGGAAAAAGGCGATGAGACCCGCGACAAGTTAGCTGAATCACTAAAAAACCTGGGCGACTCGATCAAAGAAACAGCCGCGGCCGAAATTGACAATTTGGTTGGTTTAAAAGACAAGGTTGTTGAAAACATCAAAACCAAAATAAAAGGCGCCGAAGAAGAATATCAGGACGACCTTGAACACGCATAAATTTTAGTCATATAGTCGTGAGTCTGAAGTCCTGAGTCTTTTTTTATGCTGGCTTAAGACTTTTGACTCAAGACTATCGACTTAAAACAAACCTCATGGAAGAAGCGAAAAAAGAACCTCAACCTTTATTTGAGCAGCTTAAAGATTATGCCGAAATAAAGCTTAAGCTTGCAAAATACCAGGCTATTGACAGTAGTTCGTCAATTTTTGCCAGCTTAATTGCCGACATAGTTGTTGTAATAAGTATGCTGCTGGCTTTTGTTTTCGCAAGCCTTACGCTGGCCTTCTATCTGGCAGAAGTATTTCAGTCCGACTGGAAAGGCTTTGGCTGCACGGCTTTATTTTATCTGCTTATTGCTATTATCATTAAGTTTAATAAAACCGGATTTGAGAAACCAATTGCCAATGCATTTGTAATGAAGTTCTTTAAAAATAAGCAAGAAGATGATAGACCTGCCAATTAATAGTCACGCCGATCTGAAGAATGAAATATACCGCCTGCAAGGGTTAGAGCGCGAAAAAAGCCTGGAGCTAAAAGCACGCTTTAACGGGCCTGGCGCTATATTTTCGACTATTATGTCACTATTTGGGAGGCATGATGATGCGGCTGGCGGGATATTTCAACAAGATTTTTTAGGCATATTATCACGCTTTGCGTTGCCGTTTGCGTTGAACAAGACCCTGTTCAGAAGGTCCGGTTTTATAATTAAGGCTTTGGTTGGCCTTATATCACAAAAAGCATCGCATTATATTTCAGAAGACACAGTTGAATCTGTATGGGATAAGGCCAAAGACTTGTTTGGCAAAGCTATCCATCTGTTCGATAAAAAGAAAAAGCCTGGGATCCCATCTTTCAGGAAGATTAAGAAGAATAACGTCTAACTATTCGTCATGTCAGTATTCTGGCACCCCATCGCAGCACCGCGCTTCCCTTTCGACGAATTACCTGTGACATCAAAAAAATGTCATGTCGGCCTTCATCGTCCGGCTGAGTTCTAATACTCAAAGTGACGCCCTGCCTCACTGCCGCTTACAAACCCAAAAAATGATCAAAGGTATCGCTGCGGATGCCCAAACGCAATGTCTCTAACGGAATAGTATCAACAGGAGCTATGTTACCTAAACTTACATTGGCGCCTATCAGTTCAATAAACCAAACTTGTTGTGCTTTTTGTGGAGCTTCCCAGATAATGTGATCTTCGGGTATCTGAGTTAATATCTCGTCTACCAAACCCTGCCTCACCTCGCCCGAATCACGGTAAATGCCTACGTTGCCGCTCTCTCTTGCCTCGGCAATTACTTTCCACGAGCCGGCTTCTATTTCGGCTTTCATCAGTTGTATCCATTTATATGGAGCAAAAATCTTCTGCACATCCTTTGACCCAACTTCTGATATTACCGTAACCTGTTCGGCCAGTTTACGAATGTATTCGCATTTCTCAGCGTGGTCAATAGTGATTGATCCATCTGATACTTCGGCATGTTGTAATTTGTATTTATCTAATACCCGGCGGTAGTCATCAAACTGCCCGCGGATGACCATAGCCTCAAATAAAGTGCCGCCAAAGTAAACCGGTATATTGGCCTCCTGGTATATTTTTATTTTTCGATCCAGATTTGGAGTAACATATGAGGTTGCCCAGCCCAGCTTTACTATATCAGTATAAGGTCCGGCAACTTCTAAAAAGTCTTCCACCTGCCTTACGCTAAGGCCCTTGTCCATTATCATAGTGATGCCCTTATCACGTGGTTTTTGTGTCCGCTCAGGAAGATTATTGATGGTATAATTCATAAATAAAAGAAAAGAAGGTAATAAACCGCTGTAAAAGTCTTAAAAAAAAGCTAAAAAGGGAACTGTTTTAGCTTTTATGTCCGGTATATTACTTTGAATATCGGTTAATGATATCCAGTATTACTTTATTTTCCTGTAGTTGAGGTAAATAGTCAAACAGGATGAAATGTTTTTCAGGATCAGCGCCCAGAGCCAACTCTAAATAGTTTAGCGCCTCGTTATACTCGCCTTTGGCAAAAAGGTAAGCCACCATACGATAATATAGCTCAGCCGCATCCGGATTATTTTTTATAGCTTCTGATATGATCTCTATAGCACCTTCAAGACGTTGGTCTTCATATAAAATTGACGAGTAATCCAGCCAGGCATCAATATCCAGCGGATTTAGTTCAACCACACGTTCATAAGCATCTTCGGCTTCTTTCAAGTGGCCCAGTTTATATTCAGCATCGGCAATGGCAAACCAGTAGTCGGCATTGGTTAGGTCAATATCCAACGCTTTTCTGTAAAAATGCAGCGCTTCAAAATAACGTTCCTCAAAATCAAGCGTAACACCAATACCAAACCAGGCATCGGCCAGTTTAGGGTCCATTTTTACCGATTTTTTATAAAAGGCGCGGGCATCGTCCATCTGCTCTAGCTTCTCGTAACATTCGCCAATAGCGCAATAAGTATCGGCATTAGGCTGCTCATACTCAAATGTGTGGCGATACACCTCAATAGCCTCGGCATATTTTTCCAGATTAACCAAAGCGTTACCCTTATTAAAGTAAGCCGATGCAAAGCTGTCTTTGATCAGGATGGCATAATCGTAAGCATCAATAGCTTTTTCAAACAAGCCCAGCTTAGTAAACGCATTACCCAGGTTATACCAGGCAGCATAGCTATAGGGTTCATTGTCAATATATTGCTGGTAAAATTGAACGCTTTCTTCCTGATTGTCCAGCACGTCATAGCAAAAAGCCAGTTCATACAGGGCATCCTGGTTTTCCATATTTTGCTGTAAGCAAAGCTTCAGGTAAGTTATAGATGTCTCATAATCGCCCATGTTTTGGTAAACGTAAGCAATGTGCAGTAAAATCTCATCCGTATCTTCGGCAAGCTCAAGGGCTTTCTCGTAATTCTCTAAAGCCTCGGCATAACGCTCCATACTCTCAAACATATTACCGCGGATGATATAGATATCAGCATCAGAGGCCTCGAGCATAGCCGCCTTATCCAGCGCAGCAAACGCCGCTCCGGTACGGTTGGTAATGGCCAGCAACTGGGCCTGCTTAATTAAAAACACAGCAGCAAACGGATGTTGGTCGGCAGCATACTCTGCCACCTGTAGGGCCTTGGCGGGGTCGTTTTTTTCGATGTAATAATCGATAATGTTCTCAAACGCCTGGGCATCAAAAAAGTACTGGTCATGATTCCTGATCATTTCCTCGTACCGCTCTACCGAAAATTTTGGATCTTCGGTAAAACCAAATTCAAATTCGTCTTCCATTCATTAGAGTTTAAGAACACTGTTTAACACTCGCTTTTTATTATGACTATTAAACTTTAATAGTGTTTAAATTAATAGTAAAAAGCGCCTGTAAGGTAATTAAGTTTTCAACATACAAACATTTTTAACATCGCTAATTGCAACACTTTGATTATTAATGCAAAGCGTTTTCAGGCAGTGAAGTAAGCCGATAGTATTGCCTTAAAGATTTTTACTTTGGATAATATCAAAGATACGCATTATGTGCGGCATTGAGCCAGATACCATTAAACGTTACATCCGGATAACACATGCGGTGCTCTCCATTGGTACTAAACAGACAGCGATAACAACAAATTAAGCACCCGGCCGTTGTTATTTTCACTTCGCTTTAGGCAAAGATTATTTTAATTATATTACACAAAAATTAAATACATGAATACTTTTCGTAATTACCTGTTCGGGACAGTGCTGGCGGG
>DATCXS010000104.1:0-2324 GCA_036565645.1 Mucilaginibacter sp. | reverse complement strand
AGATCGGTTGTGGTACATTACCATCAAAACCAGCTTCTCCTTAAACGGCTCTGTAAAGTTAAAACGGGATAACATGTTTTCTTTCATCTGGAATAAGTTTTATTCCAAAACTGTAAACCTATAGCCGTATGAGACCTTTTTGACCGTAATTAAACAAAATTATTTGCAGTATGTAGTCAACAATTTGTGTTAATTAACATATTTTAACATCATGGCTATAACAACAACCGTAATAACCGGCGCGACATCGGGCATTGGCGAGGCTACAGCGTTTGCGCTGGCTCAAAAAGATCATTCGCTTTACCTGCTGGTGCGAAACCTGCAAAAAGGCGGGGAGCTAAAAGAGCGCCTTATTAAGGAAACCGGTAATAAAAACATAAACATAGTATACTGCGATCTAACGGATCTGGCTACTGTAGTCGCCGCTGCCAACGAGCTTAAATCAAAGCTGTTCAATATCCAGGTGCTCATTAATAATGCCGGGGGCATGTTCAATGATTTTAAGTTGACTAAGGATGGTTTTGAAACTACTTTCCAATTAAATCATCTGGGCCATTTTCTGCTCACTCAATGCCTGATGCCTTTGCTTGAAAAAGGCCAGGCCCGTATTATCAACGTAAGCTCTGACCTGCATAAAAGCGGCAAGCCCGATTTTGAACATATTAATGATCCGCAGAAATACTCGGCGACTAAGGCTTATGGCAACAGCAAACTGTTTAATATATACTTCGCCAAATCATTAGCCGAGCGGTATGCAAACAAGGGAATAACTGCTTTTGCGTTGCATCCGGGCGTGGTAAAAACCAATTTCACCGCCGGGTTAAGCGGTTTGTTAAAAGTGTTTTTCTTGTTGGCTACGCCGTTTATGATTAGTGCCGAAAAAGGTGCCCTGACACCTGTTTACCTGGCTACTGCGCCTAAGCTGCAATCAAAAAGCGGGAGCTATTTTGTTAAACAAAAGCCGGTTAAGCCCGCAAAGGTTGTCGGCGACGAAGCAGCACGTAATAAATTGTGGGAGCTGAGCGAAAAATTAGTAGCAAAATTTAATATGTAACATTATGAATATTTGTTGGAACATTAAAAACTATCTGTTATTTTAGTGACTTAAATATGACATATGCATTTCAATAAAAACCTTTTGATACCCGTGTTATTGATTTCAGGTGTAATTTCCCTGGCATCAATGACCATGATAAACCAGCAACCGGAACCACAGCAACAACGCGTTGAGCCGCCGGTTACTAATCTTAAAGTTTTGCCTAAAAAACTGACCCACAAACAGGTTGAACATATTATGGATAACTGGGCGGCTGCCTTAGGGGTAAAATGTGGTTTTTGTCATGAACCTAACAAAGTTGGCAGGGGAATGAACTTTGCCAGCGACGCTAAACCAGAGAAAAAAATGGCCCGCGAAATGTACCAGATGGCGGCCAAGCTCAATAAAAAATATTTTAAAGGCGAGAAAGACTCATTAGGCGTGGCCAAGTTGGGGAGTGTAAATTGTTACACTTGTCACCGTGGTGTCGCCCATTTAGAAGCTGCAACATGGCCTGAACGTAAACGTGGTAATATGCCGGGTGGTGCAAGGCCACAAGGTGGTCAGGGTGGTGCACCGCAGCAACATAAATAATCGCCAAAAAACTAAAAGCCTTACGGATAATATTCGCAAGGTTTTTTTTTGATAATTATTTTGTGAATAAAAATCCTGAGCTGGTATAGGGATGGATTACGCCCTGTGCTTGATTTTGCACTTCCATAGAGATGCCTGTGTTATTGCTTAATGATAAATAACACTTAGTGAAGATAATTAATATTATAAATATAGATACCATTAAAAATTGAAAGTCTTCTTTGGTTTTGATATTTCTATCTAACCATAATAGCCGCCCCGATTTTTTATCCATAATAGGTAGTCAATTAGATACTCAATTTAAACAAATATTATAAATAAAGGTTTGATAATTACTTAAATTGTTAATAATTTATTTTATAAACTAATTTATTGGAGGTATTGGTTAAACCCAATATTTACATTTGTTAAACATGCAAAAAATACTGGTAGCCAACCGCGGCGAAATAGCTTTAAGAGTAATGCGTTCGGCACGTGAGATGGGTATAAAAACCGTAGCGGTTTACTCGGCTGCAGACAGGGATGCCCTGCATGTACGCTATGCCGATGAAGCTGTTTTTATAGGCGAGGCACCGTCTAATCAATCATACCTGGCAGGCGAAAAGATCATTGGGGCTTGCCACCTTACGGGGGCCGAAGCCATACATCCCGGCTATGGTTTTCTAAGCGAGAACGCTGCGTTTGCGCGGCAAGT
>DATCXS010000037.1:0-19012 GCA_036565645.1 Mucilaginibacter sp. | reverse complement strand
ATGGCAGCTAAATCAATTTTTCCAGCTAACACGATAATTAAACCTGCGGTTAGGCGCACTGTCGCCACTGGTACTTAACGATATCGGATCAATCAGATTGGCCGGATTATCGCACCAATGGTAATCAAAAGTTAGGGCTTTACCTGTCAGTTTAAGCAATGATCTGGGGATAGCTACCTCAAGCTTATTACCCGCATAGCGGTAATTGACTTTGGCAATGGTTACCCAATGGTCGCCGGGCGCTTTGGGGTCATAACGCATCAGCGTAGTGGTTTTATTGTCGATCACTTTCTTGTTCACCATGTAGTCATATCCATACCAACCTGTACTTGAGTTTTTATCGGCATCTATAAACAAAAGCATCCAATTGTTACCTGTTGATGGCGTTAACGCCTGATCTGTTTCTGCATAGAAGTTTATAGCTGTTTTGTCAACACCCACCTTTGAAGTTATAATATCATTCCGACCCGATGTATCGCTATAATGCAAGCCCCCATAGCCATTATAATCGCGATGGAATACATCGCCCTTAGTGTCGCGATACTCGGTCTTTATCGCATTCCAATCGCTAAAATCACCATCAATCTTGATACGAGCCAATCCTTTGATTTCAGGCATAGGGCGCACACCTTTATACCGCCTGATATTCTCGGCCATTTGCATATAGTAATTGTCGGTATAGCCGCCCTTCATGGGTTGTATGCCGCGGTTAAATTCGGCGTTGTACTGGTCTACAAAAAAATAAGAACTCTTACGCCGCATAAAGTCAAACGTTTTACCGGCTTCGGGTTGATATTTACCGGCCGTCCATTCGTTCCAGTCGTTGATGTATAAAAATGATGGATCTGCCTTTATGGCTTCATCCCAACGCTCCTGAAAGTAAATACCATAACCCTCAGGATGTGCCACCTTCTTCTTTAACCAGGGCACGTAAGTTGGCAATGGCAAATCATGCGCATCCAGCTGCGGTTCTCCTGCTGCCCGCGACCACGACTTACCTATCAAACTCGCCGGATGTTGTGCAGGCGTAACTGCCATTTCTTCGCGCTCGCCTTTATGGGTGGCCATCAGGCTGTCAACAGGCAAATTGCGCACCTTTTTATTCCCCATATCATAACCGAAGCTCCAGTTATCCTCTGTACCTACATAGCGCTTGCCATTCCATTTATAATAGCCCCACCACATGCTGCGGGGCGTAAAGAAATCTTTAACTTCCTGTGTGTAATCTGTGTAAAGCTTTTGCGTATAATCTTTATTTCCGTAATGCGGATTGTTCTTATCGGTAACAGCAGCTTCTTCATAATGTGGGTTAGGATTTCGCTGTACATTGCCTGTGGCATCTTTAGCCTGCGGATTGCCATTATAAAGCAGCAGCGGCTTTCCATTCCAATAAAACCATAGGTCTGGATATTTATTGGCTTTATAGATCTTATCATACAGATCCTGCACAACAGTGATCACAGGCCCGTTAAAGGCCCAGAAACAAAACTGCGGCACTTTGTTACCTTCGGCTTTCATCTTTTCCATCACCTTAAAAATGGTATCCCATTCGTCCCAGTAACGTACAGCGTTAGTTACGTCGAATATCAAAACATCCACACCCGCATCCGTGAGCATCGACATATCTTTGCGGATCACGTATTCATCCTTACTTAAAAAGTATCCCATTTCCGGTTCACCCCAATGGTAGGATGGTTCTTTCCAATGCGGGTTTTTGGCATCCAGACGTGCATTTGAATCGGCAGCTAACACTTTGGTAACATCGCCTGAGTACGGCGCGCTTATTGACTTATTCAGGTTATCGCTGTGCCAGGTAATGTAAAATATCCCTACTACCCTTTTATGATCCTTTTTTACCGGGCCAACCAGATCGATGGTCGGCATGGTACGACCCAGGGCATCGGTGGCTACCCAGGTGTCCGGGTACAGATCGCGCGGCTTTTTCTGCGCATTTGCAGACATCATAAAAAAGACCGATAAAAGAGATAAGCAGATTTTCAGTTTCATAAATAAAGGCAGATATATTTAAACGCAAAAAGCCCTTCATTACTGAAAGGCTCTTTACTGCAAGTATTATAATTTAACCGTTGCCGGCAGATATTTAGCAATCAAGTCTTCGTAATAGGGTTTAAGCTCTGACACCACCGGCGGCTTGGGGCTTTTTGAGTACAGATCATAAGGGTTAAACTTGTCCACCCACTTAAACATTTCCTGATCATGCGCACTTAGTAAATGATCGTAAGCATGCTCGCGATGCTGCGAGTAAAATGAGTGGTAGCGGATCATATACAGCGCAGGCTCGGGCAGATAATCTTTGACGATTTGGTACAAATACTCATCATGCCCCCAGGACATATGCACATTATCCAATCCGCATTGATGCGAGTAAACGCCATACTTAGTATTAAAACGCGCATCATGAACGTCAGGGTTTGCAGCGAAGAACTCAGGATAAACAATCTTGTCAGAAAAAGCACAACCTACCGGGAAGCTGTCACCTACCACGTTCCACTGTGGTTCGCCAAACAGGCAAAGCACTTTACCCAGGTCATGGATAAAACCGGTGAGTACAAACCAATCGGGGTGACCATCTGCGCGGATAGCTTCGGCAGTTTGCAGTAAGTGCTGCAGCTGATCTAAAGCAGTATCAGGATCCGAATCATCAACCAGCGTATTCAGGTACTCCATGGCTTGCCACCACGGCATTTCTTTTTTATCAAACTTCAAAAAGTTGGCTTTCTTGGCCAGTACATTGTCGTAGGTTTGATATTTATGATTAAGGCGATAAAACTCGCGCACGCTATCTCTTTCAGGAGAATCGTAATTTCTAAACTCCTCCTTCTTTTTAGCCGGTCCTTCCTCGGGATATCTTTGCAAAACATCGTCTTCCCATACGTCCAGACTTGCTAATGGCGAATGGTCTTTTTCATTTAGATTTTCCATATCTGTTTTGTTTAGTTGATTTTACCAAAATACGGTATAAAGCGCTGTCAGTATGCCACATATAGTTACCGATGCAATTATGAAACCGGGCGTTACTTTAAACATACTGCTGTCAACCTCTAATGCCTGTTTGTTATCCTTACTTTTTGGATCTAATAAAGTTACGACAATTGTTAGCAGCATTACAATAGCAAAAACCCAGGTCATGCGGTGCAGAAAAGGAATTGGCGCAAAATAACCGCCGCTTAGCTTTGGTAAGTATTTAAATATTACCGACAGCGGTATAGTAGCAATGGCTGTGATCAGCGCTGCTCTTGATGTAGTACGTTTCCAGAAAAAGCCTAATAAAAATATCGTGAAGATACCCGGAGATATAAAGCCTACATATTCCTGAATAAATTGATATACCTGGTCAAAAGTGCGCAAAGCTGGCGCAATGGTCATAGCTATAATGGATGCTACGATCACGGTGATACGTCCTACATTAACCAGCTTCTTCTCGCTGGCATTTTTGTCAACATATTTTTTAAATACATCCAACGTAAAAATGGTGGCAATGCTATTGCTCTTGCCTGCAAGCGATGCTACGATAGCTGCGGTAAGTGCGGCGAAGGCCAAACCTTTTATTCCTGACGGTAACAGATTCATTAAGGTTGGGTAAGCGTGATCTGGTTTCAATACGCCGTTATCCAGCATTTCGGCATGAAAGTATCCATGCTGATATAGCACATAAGCCGCTATACCGGGGATCACTACAATTACAGGGATTAATAACTTCAGGAAAGCGGCAAAGATCAAGCCGCTCCGGCCGGTCTTTAAATCGGCACCCAACGCGCGCTGGACGATGTATTGATTACATCCCCAATAATTAAGGTTATTGATCCATAAACCGCCCGCTAACACAGCTACACCCGGCAAATCGTCGTAATACTTATCACCCGGGTGGAAAATCATGTGAAAGTGATCTGCCGCCTGCTCCCGCAGTATTGGCAATGCGCCCAATACCGTGTGGGCACCTAATTTGACAGATACCAGATCAAGCGCTTTGTAGCAGGTAATTAAGCCCCCCAGTATCAATACAAATACCTGGATGACATCAGTATAACCAATCACTTTCATACCCCCTAAAGTGATTATGGCCGAAAATACCGCCAAACCAAATACGCAAACATTGAATGATATGCCGGTTATGGTTTCAATGGCCAATGCGCCGAGGAAGAATATTGAAGTTAGGTTAACAAAAATATAGATCAGCAGCCAGAATATAGCCATGACGCCGCTTACCGTATCGTCATACCGCGTTGACAGGAACTGCGGCATAGTATATATTTTATTTTTAATATAGATGGGCAGAAAAAACACCGCAACGATTATCAACGTGGCTGCTGCCATCCATTCATAGCTCGATATCGCCAAACCCATGGCAAAACCTGAGCCTGACATGGCTATAAAGTGTTCAGAAGAAATATTTGAAGCAATTATTGAGGCGCCGATTGCCCACCATGTCAGCGATCCCTGGGCTAAGAAATAATCTTTGGTATCGATATTCTGATTCTTTTTACTTCTGTACACCCAATAGCCATAGCCCGAAACAACAATAAAATAAATTAAGAAAACGACATAGTCGCTGGTAGAAAGGTGATTCATTTAGACAATATATTAGGGTTATAATTTGGGTATACCGAATTACCGCAAAATAATTGTGATAAACAAATCACAAAACCCTAATAAGTACAGTATGGTAATGACAGCCATCAAAAAAAGCCCCGCTTTTGATAAAACGAGGCTTTAATCTGTTAAGCTAAAGATTTAAAAAATCGCTTCAACATACTCGTATTTATACGCATCGGCAACAGCTTTGTAAGCTACCGTGCCTTTATAAATGTTTAGTCCTTTTAGTAAGGCAGGATTATCAGCAAATGCTTTTGCATAACCTTTGTTGGCAATCTGCAAAGCATATTGTAAAGTAGCATTGGTAAGCGCAAAAGTTGAGGTATGCGCTACGGCACCCGGCATATTACCAACAGAATAATGCAATACGCCATGCTTCACATACACTGGATTATCATGTGTGGTAGCATGGTCAGACGTTTCAAACATGCCGCCCTGGTCTATCGCGATATCAACAATTACCGATCCCGGTTCCATTGCGGCAACCATAGCTTCGGTAACCAGTTTAGGCGATTTTGCGCCCGGTATCAATACCGCGCCGATAACCAGGTCAGAATTTTTAACGGTGTCGGCAATCGTGGTAGCATTTGATGCCAGGGTTGACACCTGGTAACCAAAAATATCGTCCAACTCACGCAGTCTGTTTAAGTTATTATCAATAATAGTTACTTCGGCGCCCAAACCTACCGCAATTTTTGCAGCGTTTGTACCTGCAACACCACCGCCAATAACGGCAACTTTAGCACGGCGCACACCCGGAACCCCGCTTAATAATACCCCTTTGCCACCATTAGGCTTTTCTAAAAAGCTGGCCCCTACCTGTACCGACATACGGCCGGCAACCTCGCTCATTGGGGTAAGTAAAGGTAATTGCCTGTTTGGCAACTGGATAGTTTCGTAAGCAATAGCCGTTACTTTGCTTTTTAATAAAGCGTCGGTTAGTTTTGGTTCGGCTGCCAGGTGCAGATAGGTAAACAGCACCAGGCCTTCGCGGAAATATTGAAACTCAGATTCTATCGGTTCTTTAACCTTCATTACCATCTCGGCCGTCCAGGCTTCGGCAGCAGTTTCAACTAAGTTTGCTCCGGCTTTTGCATAGCTGGCATCGGTAAATCCCGAGCCTTCGCCTGCGGTTTTTTGTACAGATACTTTGTGGCCTGCGGCGATTAATGCTTCGACACCTGCAGGGGTTAGGGCAACACGATTTTCATTGTTTTTAATTTCCTTTGGAACGCCAATTGTCATTTTGAGTATACGTTATGAGATAAATAAATAACCATATCAGCACCTTTTGAGTGATGGCAGGGCTTAGCGATTATTATTACTTGAGACAGTTAATTTCAAGGCTCAAAAATAATCAAATAATCCACCAAATTATATTTTGTCACTAATAAATCAGGGCCGATGCATTTGTTTAAAACAAGACGAACTTGACGCAGAAATTCCGACAGTTTTTACCAGTGAATTTGATAAACTATTTAAGATAATCAGCAGACAGGGTCGTCAATTTTCACTCCTTTATAAATCACTGAAATTCAATTATTTATAATAAATTAATGTTAACAGCAACTTATTACCATGTAGTTTGTTAACATAAACATAATATTAAACAAACATTGCATTAACCTAATTTTGCATCGTCACAACAAAAGTATTTAAGACTTTATACCGTATATGAAAAAAACCCGAACCAATTCTGAAGCAAAAAAAGCTAAGAAGGCATTAAAGAAAGATTTAAGCGATAAAATTGCAGCTCAAATAAAAAACATAGTGGGCGAAATAGGCCCGGGCTTAAAAAAAGCTGAAAAATCAATAGAAAAGGCTGCTAAAAATCTGGCTAAGAAATTAGCTAAAATAACTAATAATAAAACTGCAAAGCCATCGCCTGCAAAAAAACCAGCACCGGTAAGCGTAGCTAAAACACCGGCAGTAGCTATTGTGACTGCCCCTATTAAAGCACAGCCGGCAGAAAAAACACCGGCAAAATCAGTTGTGGCTAAAACATCTGGTGCAAAGCCAGCCACAGCTAAGCCTGCTACCACTAAACCGGCAGCTAAAACGCCTGCAAAACCTGCAATTAAGAAATAAATTTAAACGATAGTTTTTGAGACGGGAAGTAATAACTTTCCTACCTTTTATTTTTTGCTGCCTGAGATATTAATTGCTATCGCACTATTGTGCACAATGCCCAGCGTAGTACCTGGTATCACCTTAAAATAAGCCTTCATATAGCCGTCACATATCCCCCTGATAGCGTGGTCGGTTGCCTTCTGAAATTCAGGCATGACGTAGATCATTGATTTTTGATAGTGAATATTCCCCAGTGTATCTACTGTTGCCCAGAATGAGTAATTAAAATCTTCATAAGCCTTACGGATATGCACATTATATTCAGGAAACATATATTCGTCAGAATTATCCCATTTATTCAATACATCAGCCTCCACCCCTTTCTTTTCAACACTCGCCAGGCTGGTGGTACTAATAATTTGCACAGGCTTGCGCGCCGCAAAAAAGCTGTCGGCTTTCAGGTCTGTGATAGCGGTCCGTTTAACGATATATGCGCTATCTCTCTTTAATGGCTTGCGTTGCTCTTCTATAGTGCTATGCAGTTTATCAGTGATATATTTGTCCGAATACAAGGTCATGTACACGTTTGATTTTACGTAATACACCGTTTTACCCTCAACCTTTAACACCTGGAATATCAAGCTATCCTTACTTACCTTCATCGCTTTAAGCCAGGTACCAGATATATTGAATATCGAGTCGTGATCTAATGTTACGTTAAATCTTAAAAATATTTTTTTATCAGGATTATAAACATCTGCTGTCGTGTCCGACAAGAATTTCACCCGCCAAATGGGCGCCAGTTGATAACCGTCTTTATTAAATATCAAACCATTATCAAAACTGCGCCGAACCTCAATAAATGTGGTGCCTTTTACCAGGTTAAATGATATTTTATTTTGAATAGGATCTTCAAACTTACAGGCAAAAAAGCCGATAGCAATTAAAGCCAATAAAAGGTAGCGACGTATAGAACCAGGTAGCATGTCGTAAAAATGCAGAATTAATTTTTATTTAAGAATTTGCTATGCTGTAAGAGATGTAACGATCATGATGCGCAAAAGATATGGCTACATCCAACTCTTTTCCATCCTTCAACAAAACAGGATATCCTGCGGGATGTTTTTCTATTGTAGTTCCGGGCATTTTTAAATCGTCCAGCAAAAAACTTCTGACAGCTTTTGACTGGCTTTCATAATCGGACGTCTCAATCTGCTTAACTGCCCACTTGACATCGCCTTTATCAATAGTTGTAGCAATAAATTGATCGGTTATAACTGATAAGAATGATAAGGCAACATCATTTGCCCGCAATTTACCACTATATTGATTATGGGCATCTGCATTAGTCTTTAAAGGCGTACGGATACGCAATTGCTGAACCGTTATTTTAGCCGGTGCAAATACAAGCTCTGCATCAAACCGTTTAAGATATTTATAAGCAGATTCTTTTGCAGACCAAAGCAACCAGACAAAATTCACCAATGAGATTTCGTCGGGTTTATAAAGTGCATGCTCTGCAGGGTTAATAAATTTCGAGTAAAATGCGGGACTTTGGGTACGCTGCGTGTCGACAGCTTGTAATGCCACAATATCATTGCCCGCGCTGATCACGCAGGCTTATTGATCTTTTCAGAAATTACATCAATGCAATTACCAACGTTGTACATTTTTTCGGCGGCATCAAAATCTATCTCAATACTGTATTGTGCTTCGGCATCTATAATAATATCAACCAGGTTAGCCGAGTTGATCTTCAAATCTTTTATCAGGTCGGTTTGCTCATTGATCCCTTCCAGCATCTCTTTGTTTTCCGTGTAGGGGGTCAGTACTTTTTTTAATTCAATTAAAATTTCTTTTCTATCCATCAGTCATTTTTATATTTCGAGATCACCAAACAGCTGTTAACATCGCCAAAACCAAAATTAGCTTTTGCAACAGTGTTGATCTCCTTGTCTACTCTTGTTGTAGGCAAATTCCTTTCCCCAATTATATCTAAAATTTCCGGAATTGGATCTTCCAAATTTAAATTAGGGTGCGCAAAGTTATATTTTAATTGCAAAACTGCGGCAACTGTTTCAATAGAGCCGGCAGCACTCAATGAATGCCCTATCATAGACTTCAGCGAATTAACCATCGGAAAATCATCACCCTGGCGCCCTAAAGCCTTTACCCAGTTCTGAATTTCCAGTTTGTCGGCAATGGTTGCGGTTAAGTGACCGCTAACCAAATCAATTTCATTTGGATCAATATTCGCGTCGGCAATAGCCTCGCGGATACAGCGGATTACCCCTTCAGGGCCAGGGGCTGTCATACTGCCGCCGTTTTTCTGCCCGCCCGAGTTGGTCGAGCCACCTTTTAATTCGCCATAGATCCTGGCACCGCGAGCCAGCGCAAAATCCAGATCCTCTAACACCAAAGCCCCTGCTCCCGATCCGGGAACAAAGCCCCCGGCAGTAGCACTCATAGGCCGCGAAGCACGTTCAGGTTCGTCATTAAACTTACGGGACAATACACGCATGGAATCAAATCCACCAAAAACATAACGATCTACATACTCACAGCTTCCTACTACCATCCTTTTGGCCATGCCAAATTTAATGTACTCATAGCCCATTAAAATGGATTGTGTGCCTGTAGCACAAGCCGCCGAGTTGTTAATGATCTTGTTACCCAAGCCTAAACGTCCGGATATATAAGCTGTAACCCCACTATTCATGATCTGCTCCACTACCCGCGAACCTAATTTTTTCGATTCGTGGGCATCCACCTTGTTAATGGCGTTTTTAATAACATCGGTATCGGCAACGCTACTGCCAAATACGCAGCCGGTCTCCCAGAGTGTATCGTCATTGATAATTTCGTTCCCGGCATCCATCCAGGCATCCAGCGCAGCTTTAATGCCGTAAGCTATACCTTTCCCCTTTAAGCCATATAAGCTGGTTTCGGTAATGTAATTGCGGAGCTGATCCCACTCAAACCCGGGTATACCACTAACCTGGCAATTAAATTTCAGATCTTCGTACTCAGGCATAAAGCGTATGCCCGATATGCCATTTTGTATAGCATGTAAAAAGTCGGGGATATTTAGTCCGTTTGGCGCTACTACGCCCAGGCCTGTAATTACAACGCGGTTACCCATTGTTTAAATTAATTATCTAACAGCATTTTTAATAATGCCCGAAAATATACCTTTTGCCACTAAATCGCCGGCCGCGTTATGCATCTCTACCAAACACTTTAATTTACCAAAACGAAAATATTGTTTTTTGGAATTTACCCTCACCTTTTCGCCGGGCAATACCATTTTAAAAAAATCAACATTGGTCGATGTCAGCAACGGAAAGGAATCTGCATTCATCTCTGCTCCTTCATGTGGCTTTCCATCCAACATTAAATATATCCCCAAAACCACTAAACCAATCTGTGCCATGATCTCGGTAATAATCACACCCGGCGTAACCGGATTACCCGGAAAATGATCTTCATAAAAAGAAGCCTCCGGTTTTAACGTATAGTCGCCTGTAACCCCATTTACATCCAGTGCGGTGATATTATCAACAAACAGGAAAGATGATTTGTAAGGTAAATAGTTTAATATGTCGTTCATAGCGGCATCAGCCCCCTCTAAATCTCCCCCGGAAGGGGAGACTTTATATTATTAATAATTTAGTTAAACATCTAATTTTAAAGCCTTCCCTTCCGGGGAGGGTTTGGGAGGGGCTGCGGGCTTCTACCTGCAATTCTCTCCCCCATCAACCCTTATCACCGTACCGTTTATCCAGGCTGCCTCATCTGTACAAAGCAGGTATATAACGTTTGCAATGTCTTCTGGTTTTGTAATTCTTCCGGATGGATTTCTGGAGATGGCATGCGCTATTAAACGGTCGCTATCCGGTATACGTTTTAGCGACGGCGTAGCAGTGATACCGGCCAAAATCAGATTGGTTTTCAAGCCATATTTTGCCAATTCGACAGCCATATAGGTTGTCAAGCTTTCCAGCGATGCTTTAGCTATAGATACTGCGGCATATCCTTCCCAATACTTATCCGATCCTTCACTGGTCAAGCCGATGATACGCCCGTCAGCATGAAACAGTCCGGCAGATACTAATTCTTTGGCCCAATCAAGCATACTGGTTGCCATAGCATAGGTGGTCAGCTGGATGTCCTGTTGGGTTAGCGCTTCTTTACCACTTTCACTTATCAGCGGCTTTAAGTTACCACGGGCTATGGAGTGTAGCAAAAGTTTTACTTTACCTTTTTTATCCCTGGTAAATTGCTCCACAAAAGCAGTGCGCGCGGGGCCATCAAGTGCATTGATATTGTGAGCGGTTATAGTTACCTGATTTACTTGCTCAAGCTCCGCGAATTTTTGTTTCAAGGCCCTTTCGGTAGCAGCAGTTTCACGATAAAGTACGGCAACGTTCATTCCGTGGGCGGTCAATTTTTCAACCGTCGCTAATCCAAATCCGCTTGACCCGCCTAAAATCAGCGCCCAGTTATCAGAAAATTGTTTGTTGTCAGGATGCACTTAATGTTCTTATATATTAAAGTCTAAAAGTAACTTAATTCTTCGAATTTTATAGCTAATAGCGCACACTTAATTAGGCAAAACGGTATTATTGGCTATATTTGTGACAACTGATATCTAATAACCAAATATGAAAACAAGAATAATATTTGTCCTGCTGTTATTATTTCAGGGCACGGTTGTTCTAAGTGAAGGTACACCGCAAAAACTGGATAAAGCTGCTTTTTACGAAGTAATGAATCGCGGTAACTTAGATGAAGTTGAAAAAGAGATTGATCTGGTAAACAACTCATCATCACCAGAAAAAGATGGCTTCACCGGCGCGTTGTTAATGCGTAAAGCCGACTTGGTGAAACGGCCCGCTCAACGCTTAAAATTCTTTAAAGCCGGACGCATAAAATTTGATACCGCCATAGCCGCCGATGCCGACAATATCGAATTTCATTTTCTTCGTTTGGCTATTCAGGAACATGCTCCTAAAATAGTTAAGTATAATAAGGACATTGAAGCTGATAAAAACATCATCATCAAAGGTTTTAAAAACCTTTCGCCTGTTGTACAACACGCTATAATTGATTATACCAAAAAATCAAAGGTACTTAGCGCAGGCGACCTTAACTAATTATAGCGGATGAGTAAAAAGGTATTAGCTATATATTATTCGCAATCGGGCCAGTTGGGCGAGATTATTGATAACTTTACGCAACCGCTGATCGATGCGGGCATTGAGGTTGAAAAAGTGCGTGTGCGCTTAGCCAATGAGCCTGATTTCCCCTGGACAGCTGATACCTTTTTCAGTGTGATGCCGGATTGCCAGTTGGATGTTCCCGCCGAGCTGCAACCATTTGAATTAAAAGAAACGCAATACGATTTAATAATACTCGGTTACCAGGCCTGGTTCCTGTCGCCCAGCATACCCTTCAATTCTTTGATGCAAACCGAACAAATGAAATCGGTTTTAAAGAATACGCCTGCAATTACCGTCACCGGTGCCCGCAATATGTGGCTAAGCGCCTTTGTACGGGTTAAAAAGTTACTACGCAATGCCGAAGCTAAAATGGTGGGAAACATCGCCTTAGTAGACACCCACCCTAATCCGGTAAGTTTTATCACTATCTTTCATTGGATGCTGCACGGAAAAAAAGACAGTTATCTAAACATTTTCCCGCCTCCCGGTGTTTCTGATGCTGATATTAAGCATACCAAAGTTTTTGGTCAATGTGTTATACCCCACCTGATGAATAATCATTGGGAAAGTTTACAGACCGAACTCGATGCCAACAAAGCAGCTGTGTTAAATTATAACCTGATGGTTATTGAAAGTACGGCAAGTAAAATATTTAGGGCATGGGCCGGGTTTATAGCTAAAAGAAAAAACAAGTTGCCCTGGATCAGAGCGTATAAATATTACCTGTTGATTGCTTTTTTTGTTGGTGCACCTATATTAATTACTTTGGATGCTATTTTATTCAGATTTACTTCGCCTAAGCGCATCAAAGCGAAGAAACAATATTATTTAAATTTAAATTAACCGGTATGCCCGTTTATATTACTAATACTTCTAAATTTTTGCCTAACCAACCTGTTCCAAACGACGAAATGGAAGAGTATTTGGGTTACATTAACGGTAAACCGTCTAAATCAAAAAGCATTGTACTGCGAAATAACGGCATCACTAACCGTTATTATGCCCTAACCAAAGGTGGCAAGCCAACGCATACCAATGCGCAAATGACCGCCGAAGCAGTTAGAGAATTATTTAAAGACGATCCCGAAAAAATAACTGAAGTCGAGTTGCTGTCATGCGGCACCTCGTCGCCAGATCAAATGATGCCGTCGCACGGGGTAATGACCCATGGTTGGCTTCCTGAGATGGGGCCTGTCGAAGTAGTATCGCCATCGGGCGTTTGTTGCGCGGGCATGCACTCTTTAAAATTTGCTTACCTCGCTATTAAATCGGGCGAGGTAAAATCGGCCATAGCTACCGGCTCTGAGCGTTTTTCAGGACTGTTGGTATCTGATGTTTTTGAAGAGGAAGCGCATAAATTGATCGAGCTGAATGCTAATCCATTTATTTCTTTCCAAAAAGAGTTTTTACGCTGGATGTTGTCTGACGGTGCGGCGGCTTTCCAATTAAGCGACGAACCCAATAAGGAAGGCCTGAGCCTGCGTATTGATTGGATAGAAGGGGTATCCTACGCCAACGAAATGGAAACCTGCATGTACATGGGAGGCGATAAACTGCCGGATGGCACCCTGAAAGGTTTCATGGATTATACGTCGGAGGAGATCATGACAAAGTCCATCTTCAGCGTTAAGCAGGACATCAACATTCTGAGCGATAACATTGTACCCCTGGGCGGCAAAAAGATCAAAGAGATATTTGACAAAAAAGGCTTAACTGCTAAGGATATAGACCATTTTCTCCCTCACATATCAAGTAATTTCTTCCGCAGCAAAATTTACGATCTCGTGGAGATTTACGGTGGCGGCATCCCTTACGAAAAATGGTTTATCAACCTGTATACCGTAGGTAACGTGGGCGCAGCATCAATTTATTTAATGATCGATGAATTGTTCAATAGCGGCCGCCTGAAAAAAGGAGAAAAGATATTGTGTTTGGTACCTGAAAGCTCGCGCTTCTCGTATATGTACGCAATGATGACGGTGTGTTAGGTAACAAATAAACAATTGTCATTCTGAGCGATAGCGAAGAATCTTATAAAAGCGACTAACAAACTTAAGATCCTTCGCTATCGCTCAGGATGACAAAGGTAAAATGTAAATGAAAAAAGAAGACGTTCCGCAAGACTCAGGCGCTTTGGGCAAAGTAACCAAAGAAGTTTGCTACGCGACTGACGAGCATGGCAAATACACTACGCAGCTAAGCAACGGTTGGGACGTTAAATCAACTGCATTGGATACCGCCTGGCAAAACGTCGAAGAACGCATCGCGGCAGCAAGACAAAAAGTATTAAATAAAGAGGCCAGTCCTGTTTTGTTCTTCATGGAAAAAGCCCTGATGGATATTGAAATATTGGCCGGCTACACTGGCTTTTGGCAATGGCAGGTAAAAAGGCATCTTAAACCCGAGGTGTTTAATGGCCTGTCTGAAAAGAAATTGCAAAAGTATGCGGATGTATTTAATGTTAGCATGGCCGATTTAAAAACCATGACTGTTAATGAACACTAAGGGGCTCACCCCGACATCGCTACGCTCGACCACCCTCCCTTACGTAAGCGGAAAAGAGGGTTGGGCAAAGTCTTACGAAGTTTTAAAAACTTCGTAAGAACGAATAAGTAAAAACTAACAAACCATCTTTCCGCCAAAGGCGAAGAGAGGGTGGTCGAGCGAAGCAAAGACCGGGTGAGTTATCGCCGACACACTAAAAACTAAAACAATTAATGAAGCTTGACTTTAACCACATACAGGCCGCACACTGCGAAAACGGAGTGACTGTCGGCTTGCTAAAAAATAGTGGAGTTCAGCAAATTACCGAGCCGCTGGCTTTTGGCATCGGTGCCGGGTTATTCTTTGTATATATTCCCCTTCTCAAAATAAACAACGGACCGGTAATTGCCTTCCGCACCATGCCGGGGCTAATTTTTAAAAGAACCTGCAAGGCGCTGGGTATCCCTATCGTCCGCAAAAAGTTCAGCTCAAAACAAGCGGCTGAAAAGTTTCTGAATGATTGCCTGGCCGCCGGTCACCCGGTAGGTTGCCAGGTTGGTGTTTATTATCTGCCTTATTTTCCGCGCGAGTATCGTTTCCATTTCAATGCGCATAACCTGATCGTTTTCGGCACCGAAGACGGCAACTATATGGTAAGCGACCCCGTAATGGAAGGTACCAACATCATGTCGGCTTATGAGCTGGAACGTGTCAGATTTGCAAAAGGCGCCCTTGCTCCTAACGGACAACTGTATTATCCGCAGGAAAACAAACCGGTTACTGACGAACAGATCAGACAGGCCATTATAAGCGGAGTTAAAAAGAATGTATTTAACATGATATCGCCATTGATGGGGCCTATTGCCGGAGTAAATGGAATTAAATATACCGGCAACAAGATCAAACAATGGCGCGATAAACTGGGGCAAAAAGAAGCAGGGTCATACCTGGCTCAGTTAGTGCGCATGCAGGAAGAAATAGGTACAGGTGGGGGTGGTTTCAGGTACATTTACGGCGCATTTTTGCAGGAAGCGCATGCCTATATCCCAAATGATGATCTGTTGGAAATATCCACCCAATTCACCGCCTCCGGCGACCTCTGGCGCGAAGGCGCGGTACAGGCGGCAGGGATTTACAAAGGTCGGCTGGGTAGCCAGGAAGATTTTAATAAGATGGGCGATTATTTATTGGAGATAGCAGAAATTGAACGAAAAGCCTTCGTAGCTTTAAAAAAAATAAAATGGCAGTAAGCGAGCCCCTGGCAATCAATATCGAACACCTGGGTTTTCGTTATCCCGATAACGAAAAGGCGTCCTTTGCCGGCCTGAATTTGCAGGTAGCTAAGGGTACTCGCTTCGGGTTATTCGGCCCTAATGGCGCCGGTAAAACTACCTTGATGAACCTGATGACCGGTGTGCTTTGCCCGGATGAAGGCACCATCCAATTGCTGGGGCAGGAAACGGGCAAACAGAATAAAGACGTTAACCAACTATTTGGCTTTGTACCGCAGGACTTTTCGTTTTACCAGGAACTATCCCCTGCCGAAAACCTGGAGTTTTTTGGCGCCTGGGCTGGTCTAAATCAGCAACAAATTGCCGACCGCACCAGCGAGTTACTACATATTTTGGGTTTGGAAGATGTGCGCAATAAGCCTGTCGGGAAGTTTTCGGGCGGGATGAAACGGCGTGTAAATCTGGCTATTGGGGTGATCCATAATCCGCAGGTATTGTTTTTAGATGAACCTACGGTAGGTGTCGATGTACAAACCCGCACAGCAATCATTGACTATCTGCTTGAATTAAATAAAAGCGGGACCACGCTGATCTACACTTCGCACCAACTCAATGAAGCCGAGGACCTTTGCGAACACATTGCCATGATTGATGAAGGCAAGATCATCACCCACGGGCATATCGCCGAAGTGCTTAAAGCGCATAATCACCAAAATCTGGAAGACTTATTTATTAACTTAACGGGCAAAGCCTACCGCGACTGATGTTTAAGCTCTGGATCTCCATAAAGAAAGACATCCGCATCCTGTTGCGCGACAAGGTGGGTATCTCTTTAATGTTTGTGATGCCGATTATATTGGTGGTAGTAGTTACGAGCATACAGAACAGTACTTTCCAGTTGGTGAATAAGAATAAGCTGTCTATTGTGATCTGCAACACCGATACCGGCAAAGCAGCAAAACAATTCATCGAGTCGATTAATAAAATCGGCATGTTCGCCGTTACGCAAACGGCCAAAGACAAAGCAGCAAGAGTTGTTGACGATATGCAGGATAAAGACGCCTTGTTGGGTGTCGTTATCCCGTCTAATTTTTCAGCAGATATCCAAAAAAGAGCTCAGGAGGCATCAGATAAAGCAATGGCTGCATTTAGCGGGCAGACTGATACTATTGCAGCAAAACCTGCAGTTAGCCTGGAGGCGTTGACTTTGTATTACAATCCCGTTCTGCAAGAATCACTCAGATTTTCAATACAAGGAGCTATACAAAGTGCATTGCAGATTGTACAAACCCGGCAAACGCTGCGTACACTGTATTACGACTCGAACGAGAAAGAACTGCCTAAGAGCCTGGAAAACGAGATGCTGAACAGCAATACGACCATCAACATGCTGCCGGTATCAAAAGACGGGACACGTACGACACCTAATGCATCACAACATAATGTGCCTGCCTGGACCATCTTTGCTATGTTCTTTGTAATCATGTCGTTGGGTGGAAGCGTAGTAAGAGAAAAAGTAAGCGGAAGCTTTATCCGTTTAAAAACCTTGCCAACCAATTACCTGGTAGGTCTGCTATCCAAACAGATCACTTACCTGGCAGTGACCTTGATACAGGCACTGGTTATTTTTTCAATCGGTATTTGGCTATTCCCGGTGATTGGGTTGCCTCCGCTTAATTTACCTTCTGATCTGTTCGCTTTATTCCTGGTGACTTTGGTTTGCGGCTGGTGCGCTGTTAGCTATTCTATTTGTGTGGGTGTTTTTGCCAATACGCAAGAACAATCGAATGGTTTTGGAGCGATATCTATCGTTATCCTCGCTTGTATCGGCGGATTGATGGTGCCGAGCTTCGCGATGCAGGGCCTGGCTAAAACGCTGACCAACATTTCACCGATGCACTGGTGTCTGGAAGCATATTACAGCCTGTTCTTACAAAATGGCAGATTAACCGATGTACTAAACAATATCAGCTCTTTATTTATTATAACCGTAGTCATCCAAATAGTAACTTATTTGGGCTTGAAACGAAAAAATTTGATATAATTACCACATGGAAAAACAAGCATTGAAGGAACAGCTAAAAGCTCAGATCATACAATTTTTAAACCTGACCGACCTAACCCCCGCCGACATTAAGGACGAAGATCCTTTGTTTGGTGACGGCCTGGGTTTGGATTCGATAGACTCGCTGGAACTGATCGTCCTGCTGAAAAAGGAATATGGCATTGACATACGCGACCCAAAAGAAGGCCGCAAAGCCCTGGTGGATATTAATACTATGGCCGATTATATTGAGCAGCACAGAACTAAGTAATTGATAGAAAGCTAAGAATATTATGAAGGCGCTATGGCGCCTTTATTGTTTTAACAGGTACCGCATTAGCCACTTCCGGGGCGATGGCAGGATCCCACTTTTTATTTTCAGCAGGATAATTTACAGGTTAATGCGGTCATGTAGGGAGGGATGCCGGATATTATTTGCTTACTCCATCCCACCCCAGCAAGCCTCAGCTACACGCTCAACAAACTCGGCAATGTGCAGTGATTTTTGGGGGATGACAGGGTCGTAATTTCCTATGAGCAGCGTGTGGTCAACAATCTCTATCAGGAAATCGTTATCGCGGATATCCATTACCGAGTTGCGGAAGTCGCGGGTCATACCTGCCATTGCCTTTACATAATCGTTCACTACTACATAAAAGGTATCGCTGAAAGGTTTGTCCTCAGTAAAATCAAGCTCGTGCGGGTGAATAAGTTCGAGTATCTTATCAGTCAATGTTTCGCGGCGGATTACCACCCCACCAAAATTGTGCTTTAAATAGGTCAGGCCCCAAACCTGGGCTTCCTGGTGATTAGTTACATGTTTATCACCTATTTTGTATTGGACCTGTAAAAACAGGATGTAGGAGTCGCCGCAATCGCGTTTAATGACGTATGAGCCTCGCAGGTTAACGTCCGAACAATTTCTGAAAGCCTTGAACTGCGGCAAATCAAAATCAATATGTCCGGTAGGCAGTATATTAAACTCTTCGCGCAGTTTCTGGTAGGTTTGGTGAAAGCGGTTGATGTCGTCCTGGCTAAGCCCTTCGGTTTCAAAAGCATAGTTTTCCATAGAATTGGCTGGTGGTTTTTGCTAAAGTAGAAAATCTTTTTGAGGATAAGCAAACTGAACTAAACCACTTTGTCATTTCCTTTAGAGGTACAAGGAGAAATCTATACACACGCTTATGGACGGTGTATAGATTCCTCGCTTCGCCCTAAATGACATATAAGGGGTTAAATTTTCAATAATGCTGCATCTTACCACAAGAACACACGCAATTAACATCGCTGATACCCAGCTTACTCAAAAAATGCTGGTAAAAACCAATACGGTCCAACATGCCGGG
>DATCXS010000482.1:0-2129 GCA_036565645.1 Mucilaginibacter sp. | reverse complement strand
AAGTGGCTCGTGCACTAATTACTCCCGATAGTATCAAGATCATTAATAAACTACAGGGCGTTTACCTGAAAAAACCTTTTAGTTACGTATATAAATACGCCAGCAGGCAGGTTAACTATAAAACTATCGAGTCGTTACTGGTAGGTAATGCCATGCCCGAGCTGCTTACCGAAAACTCGGCTATTAAAACGGATATGGGCAATATAGCCTTGTCGGGTACGCTGCAAGATCTGATCTACAACCTCACGCTGGGTACTAACATGCGGGTGACGCAATTTAACTTGTCAAATAATAACCTGGGGCAGGCGTTGCTGGTGACGAACAATAATTTTATACAGGCTAATAATAGATTGGTGCCTTCGCAAATTGATATTTTATCAACCATAGGCGATAAAAAAATACAAGCTAATCTGCACTATAATAAGGTTGACTTTGATCTTGAATTAGATTTTCCTTTCAATATTCCGGAAAGATATACGCCTGCCGATTAAAAAATTAATATTTTTGAACCGGATGAAATTTTTAAAAGTACTATTCTTTTTGATCTGCATTTTTACAGCAGTACATGTGCGTGCCCAAAGCAGTGCTGAATTAAAAAAACAGCGCGAACGTATCACTAAAGAACTGGACCAGTTAAATAGCCAGTTGGAAGAAACGCGGAGCAATAAAAAATCAACCCTTAAGCAGCTAAATATCCTTAAGGCCAAGATTAACCTGCGCGAGCAAAAAATCAACATTATTAATGGCGAAGTACGTAATCTGAATAGCCAGATTTCGGAAAATACCAATACCGTACATGACCTGCAAAGCCAGTTGGACCTGCTGAAAAAGAAATATGCCGATATGGTATTATTTGCCTATCGCAACAAAAGCGGATACAATAAGTTGATGTTCATTTTTGCTGCAAAGGATTTTAACCAGGCTTATAAGCGTTTAAAGTATTTACAGCAATTTGCAACCTATCGCGAGCGCCAGGCGGCCTCTATTCAAAGCAAGCAAAAAGACCTGCATGTTAAAATAGTTGAGCTGGATAAGACTAAAGAACAAAAACACACGTTACTGCTTGACCAGGAGAAAGAAAAAGAACATCTTGGTAAGGAGCGCAATAGCCGCTCGGCAGCAGTTAAAAGCCTAAGTAGTAAGGAAAAAACGCTGCAAAGACAAAGAGTAGCAAAACAGCGCGAAGTTTCGAGAATAATCCGCGCTTACGCTAAAGCGGTAATTGAAGAAGAACGACGTCGCAGAGCAGAAGAATTACGTTTGGCGGCTGCGAGAGCCAAAGCTTTAAATAAGGATGCTCCGGCTGCAGCAAAGCCTACCGTACGTACAAGCAATAGCGAGTTGTTAAATGCTACGCCGGAGGCCGCCAGGTTGTCGAATGACTTCTTGGGCAACCGCGGCAGATTGCCGTGGCCGGTAGCTAACGGGGCTGTTACCCAGGGTTTCGGCACTTTTACTACTGACGGTATCAAAAGCGAAAGTACCGGTTTGGACATACGCACTAACGACGGTGCAGCTGTGAGGGTAGTATTTGACGGAACGGTATCAAAGGTGCAAAATGTATTAGGCTCATGGCTGGTCATTATCAGGCATGGCGAGTACCTGACGGCATATAATAACCTCAGATCGGTAAATGTGTCGTCTGGTCAGAAAGTAAGTACCAAGCAAACTATTGGTACTGCTGCTACCGATGGCGTAACCGGCGAGACTATGGTGCACTTTGAATTATATAAAGCCGGCACCCCTGTAGACCCTAAAGTTTGGTTGGCCGACAGGTAAAATAAACTTGTAAATAATTAATGCTTATATTTGTAATCTAATTAGTAGAGAGAGTATGTTTAGTTCAGTTTTATTATTCTTTGAATTTACACCACCCGAAATAATGTTAATATTATTTGTGGTGTTGTTGTTATTTGGTGGCGAAAAATTACCCAGCCTGGCGCGTGGCTTAGGAAAAGGTATCCGTGATTTCAAAGATGCCTCAGAGGGTGTTAAGCGCGAAATCAATAATCAGATAGATAATTACGATAAGAAAAAAGGGGAGGCAAAAACAGCTGAAGAGACCCCTGAAATTGCCGAGCATTCAACAGATAATGCAGAAGGTATCAAAGAAGAAACACCGGCTGCTG
>DATCXS010000404.1:0-5260 GCA_036565645.1 Mucilaginibacter sp. | reverse complement strand
CAAGTTTGAGATACAGAAATTAACGTTAGTCCGGAAATTAACGTTAGTCCGGATTTATAATCCCGGACTAACAATGTAATGTAAAGCAGGCTCCGGACAACCCACCCCGGACGTAGAGACGCAATACTTTGCGTCTCCCGTTTGCAAAAAAGCAAAGTGTTCCTTTCTGTCGTTATAAATTTTGATGCAATCATAAACGTCTTTCTATGCGATCCAGGGGGCAATATTTTTCATGCAACTGATCCAAAAAAAGACTTTAAAGTCATAAAAAAGCGATCCAAAGTGATCCACTTTCGACTGGCAATTTTTATAATTAATTGATTTTAAGAATATTACAAACTAAAAAGTGATCCGACTGATCCATTTTGATACACATTCACCGTGGATCACTCACCTGCTAATGCCTAATCCTTTTCAATCAAACAAACCGCATAAGCCACCACGCCTTCCTGCCGCCCAATAAAGCCAAGCTGCTCGTTGGTAGTTGCTTTGATGGAGATATCCTCTTCGCTGATGCCTGCGGCCTGGGAAATGTGGGTTTTCATAGCCGGTATATGCGGATTGATCTTTGGCGCCTCTAAACACACCATAGCATCTATGTTGCCTATCTCCCAGCCCTTTTCGCGCAGCAACACCATTACATGCTGCAATAATTTCAAACTACTGATGCCTTTCCAGCGGTCGTCTGTATTAGAGAAATGGAAACCGATATCGCGCAGGTTAGCCGCGCCTAACAGGGCATCGCAAATGGCGTGCAGCAGCACATCGGCGTCAGAGTGGCCGTATGCACCGGCATAATGCTCCAGCCTAACCCCGCCTAAAACAAAAGGATGCTGTTCTTTTAACTGATGGACATCAAACCCGAAACCTACTCTTACCTTACCCATATTATTTATTACCACCAAAGTTTAAGGCCAACGTAAAGCGCAACGTATTAGCTAACGGACTGGCTTGCTGCGTTGCGGCCAGGTATGAAAAATCGAAATGGTAAACATCATATTTCAACCCAAGCCCCATAGTCAGATACTGGCGGCCGCCTTTGTCGGCATTTTCATAAAAATAACCTGCGCGGATAGCAAACTGCTGGTTATACAAATACTCGAAACCAGGCGAAAAGGTGATCTCCTTAAACTCCTCGCTAAAGCCGCCGGGCGCATCACTAAACGACCCAAATATACCGGCAGGTACTGATACATCGTCATTTTTACCTTTTATAACATTGCCATTAATATCACGCAGCGGCGGTGTCGGCACTAATAGTTTATTAATGTCAAAAGCAAGAGTGATCTGGTTCACATCATCAATATCGAGGGTGTTTGCAAAACCTACCCTTAAGTTAGTTGGTAAAAAGTACGACGGGCCAACATCAGTATAGCTAACCTTGGTACCGATGTTTGAAATATCGATACCATAGCTAAAGCTGGCGTCCTTACCAAATTGCTGATGATTGCCGGTATGATACATCGATATATCGGCAGCAAAAGCATTACCCGCCTTGGTTTGCTGGCTTGTACCAGATGCAAACGATTGACTTGACAAGTTGGAATGGATATAACGCGCTGTTAATCCCAACGAAAAATCATTCCCGAATTTGCGAGCAAACGATACATCCAACGAGAACTCGCTGGGGCGGTAGGTACCTTGCTCATTCTGATTAGCATCAATCAATTGTATCGATCCTAAATTAAAATAACGCAGCGAGGCGCCAAGCGTATTCCTGCCATCCAGTTTATGGGCAAAACTTAAGTAAGATAAGCTAACGTCGGGTACTAAATGCCGTAACCAGGGGCTATATGATAAGGATACTGCATTACTGGCGGTATCTAAAAAAGCCAGCTTTGAAGGGTTCCAATAGGTAGCGTTAACATCGGGCGAGATAGCTGCACCGGCTTCGCCCATCGCTCCCGAACGTGAGTCGGGCGAGATATTTAAAAACGGCACAGCTGTAGGTATTGCATTGGCGCTATTGCTTCCATTGGTGTTGGCACCTGTTTGAGCAACGGCAAAAAAGGGAATTAGCAGTAAAATATATATTAAAGAGGTTTTGCTGTAAGAAAACTTCATTGAATAGCCGTTTTTTATTTAATTGGGATAAATATAGACTAATTATGTATTTGTTATGACGAGGCCGTTCAAGTTTTTTTAATAAAAACTATCTGCTACGCAACACTGGTAATACTTTCTACGTTAAAGAGCAAAAGCGATTAAATGTTTATTTAACGCCGGATTAAGTTTGGTATTTTATTTAAAAAAATTTATAGATTTACCCCTATATATAATTCGTGTAAAAATATGAAAATACTTTTTACTTACACTGCTTTAGCGTTGGTGGGAGTTGGGACGATATTAAGCGGTTGCCATAAACCTTCAAAATCGCAAAAAACCGGGATTCCATATAACGATAAGAGATATGGCTATTCAAAATTCAGGCAGACCCATCCTGCACCAGGCCCGGGCCTGGTAGCTATTGAAGGCGGTACGTTTGTATTAGGCGGAAGTGCCGATCAGGATATCAATTTTGAATACAATAACGTACGCAAAAGAGTAACTATCCCTGCCTTTTATATGGATGAAACAGAGGTATCTAATCAGGACTGGCTGGATTACCTGCACTGGATCAGCGCTACTTTCCCTCAGGATCATGAATTATATTACAACGCCCTGCCCGACACATTGGTATGGCGCCGGCCATTATCATACAATGAGCCTTACGTAAATAACTACCTTCGCCATCCTGCTTTTCAGGATTATCCGGTTGTAGGCGTTACCTGGGACCAGGCACAAGATTACTGCGTTTGGCGCACAGATCGTATGAATGAGTATATCTTGCAACAAGCGGGTAAGATTCTAAACCCGAGAGACGCGAAAAAAGGTGCTCAGGCTACTGCAGCGGCAAATGCCCAGAAAATACCGTTTAATACCGACATGTACTTAAATAACCAATTTAGGGGTACAGGTATCGACGGTAAAAAAATGACACAGGACCTAAATGGCAAGCCTGTTGCAGGTAAGAAAAAAGCGGTTAGACCAGTCATTATCGAAGATGGTATATTAAAACCTGCTTACCGCCTGCCTACAGAAGCAGAGTGGGAATATGCAGCTATGGCCTTAGCAGGCAACACCCAATTTGAAAATATTACCGATGGTAAAATATATCCCTGGAACGGCTTAGGTGTACGTTCTGCTAAAAAATCAACCCGCGGTTTAATCCTGGCCAACTTTAAGCGTGGCGCAGGTGACAATGGTGGTGTTGGCGGATACCTGAACGATAAAGCGTTTATTACAGCGCCGGTGCGTTACTATCCACCTAACGATTTTGGCTTATATAACATGGCCGGCAACGTTAACGAGTGGGTACAAGATACTTATCGCCAAATGACATTTGAAGATGTTGATGACTTTAACCCATTCCGTGGTAATGAGTTTGTTGACAAACGTTTAGCTGATCCGGCAACCGGTAAATATGCTAAAGACAAATATGGTCTCCCAATTAAAGATCCGGCAAAATCGGCTAAGAAAATGAGTTATGCCGAGCTGATTGCTTCGCAACAAGCCGGTGCTCAAACCACTCAGCAAAAAGACCCTCTGGCAGGTAAACCGTACAACCCGGATGCCCGTGGTTACTTAGACACCGTAAATACCAGCTTATATGGTACCACAACGTTGGTAAGCAATAAATCCAAAGTTTACAAAGGCGGTTCATGGAATGATATGGCTTACTGGTTAAACCCGGCCACCCGTCGTTTTATGAATGAGGATGATGCAAGTGCCGAAATTGGTTTCCGTTGCGCAATGGATTTAGTAGGCGCTCCTGAGATCCACCCACAAGGTAAACCACATTTTAAAATTAAGAAAGCAAAATAATACCAACCTGTTCTGAATAAAAAGGGCAGTCTCCATTGCGTGGAGACTGCCCTTTTTTATATCCGGCCAAGACCTGAATCGTCAGATCCTTTATTTGTTGGCCTAAGCCTGGACGAACAATCAGCAATACAAAATTGACTGCGGTACACTTTGTAGTCCATTGCTTGATTTTATGCAAACTGCAAAAGTATCTGCCCTTTTTCTAATTTATCGCCCGGTTTAACTTTGACACGCTTAACCACCGCATCAACCGGCGATTTTATGATGTTTTCCATTTTCATAGCTTCCAATATAAACAAGCTATCGCCTTTTTGCACAGTGGAGCCATCTTCTGCAAAAACCTTTAATACCAGGCCGGGCATTGGCGCTTTAAGTTCGCTGACTTTGGCCGAGGTCAGATCAGTAAGACCCATTTTATCCAGCAACAGGTCAAAGCGATCTTTAGCAGTGATATTGTAAATATTATTATTAACCCTGATTTGAGCAGTCTTGGCAACCTTATCAAAGCTGATGAGTGTCACATTGTACGATTTAAGCTGCTCAATGATATGCCAGGTATTGGGGTTCAGTCGTTTTATATCTGCCTCTGCTTTGTTATTGTCCACCAACAGGTTATCGGCTATGCTGTCAATAGTATAATCATATTTATTATTTACTTTGAGCTTGTACATGGGCGTTATTGGGTTAGCACATATTGAATAAGGTTGGCGCCCATTTTTAAAGCCTTCAGACGATTTTCCTGGGTATCGCCGACGTAGGTACCATAATCTTCCCAACCATTGCCTAAATCGCATTCATAGGTATAAAAACATACCAAGCGACCTTTATAGATCAGGCCAAAACCCTGCGGACGTTTGCCATCGTGCTCATGTATTTTGGGCAGGCCATTCGGAAAAGGAAATTTTTGGTGATAAATAGGATAATTCAAGGGCAGCTCTACAAAATCAAGTTCAGGGAAAACCTTTTTCATTTGCGGGCGAATAAATTTATCCAAACCGTAGTTGTCATCAATATGCAGAAAACCACCGCCCGTAAGATACTTACGTAAATTGGCGGCCTCCTGGTCGGAGAAGATCACATTGCCGTGGCCGGTCATAAATATAAACGGGTAATTAAACAGCTGCGCGCTGCCCGGCTCTACAATATCGTCCTCTGGCTGAAAATTGGTTTTCAGATTATCATTGCAAAACTTGATCAGATTGGGCAGTGCTGTACGGTCGCCATACCAATCTCCCCCACCGCTGTATTTGAGCTTGGCCATTTTATACGTAGGCGCATTAAAGCTGCTTATCACAATCAGCAAACAGCAGGCGCAAATGATATATATGGCTTTTTTCATTTTACAATAAAATTATTAACCAATTGTCATCCTGAACGAAGTGAAGGATCTTGTAAA
>DATCXS010000438.1:0-5759 GCA_036565645.1 Mucilaginibacter sp. | reverse complement strand
TAGTTTGTTCGCGGTTCCTACCGGGACAAGTATCGGTAATCATCCATTTCCCATTTGGCGAAAACGTACCGTGTCCGTCATAGTCTAATTTACCACTCCCTAATTTGCGATAGTCGCTTTTGCCCACGGTAAATAAAATATGGCTATTTTGTTTACCGCCATACAAAGCGGTTACCAATAATTGCTGATCGTTTAACCAATCAAAGTGTGAACCTCCCCATTCATCTGGAAAGCAGCGCCTTAAATCAGAGCCGTCTTTGTTAACAGTAAATGAGGTAGTGTTCCATGCAGGTATCGCTCTGGCAAGGAAAAATATCTTTGTCCCGCCTTTGCTAAACAAAGTATGCCCAATATACTCTATACCGTTGCTGGCAGTAATTTTCGGTACCTGGCTTTTTAGTTGCGCTAATGATACAATAAGTTTAATGGCGCCCGTTTTCAGGTTAAGTAAAAAAATCCCGTCATTGTCGGGAAATTGTACATCAGGCTGAGCGTCCTGCCCACCGCCCGGGTAGCCATAATCGGCACGTGTTATGCGTAAGCGCGAAAAATTAATAACTACCGCTTCTTTTCCGTCAGGCGACACGGCAGCAACCGGATAAGGGAGTACCTTAAGTTCTTTCCGGCTTAATACATTTAACATGACCGAAACATACTTACCCTTTCGCATGTCGTTATAAATAATAACCGAATCGGGATTGGTTGCAAGCCAATGTGCCATACAGCCCTGCTGCAGGTTCCAGGCAGCAGTTTTAACAAGTGGAATAAACTTGTTGGTCCGCATGTCAACCAATCCAAGTATTGCCGTATCCAGCACTGTCGGTATTCTATACCTGACATCTGTTTCTAAGACGGTTGCGTACCTTTCATTTTTGCTCCAGGAGTTAATACCATAATAACTTGCAAATAAATGTTCCTTACCATTAGTTATTTGTACAGGGGCACTTACCGCAGGAAACATAGTAGACTGTGCCACTACTTTTAAGCTGGAAAAAGCAATGAATATCAGGATGCGGATTATTTTGTTTGCTTGCATTTATATGCTGCTTTTATTTAACTTCTTAATTATTTTCTAACAAGAGTGTTATCCTATTATTGCTGGACAACTGGCCTATGAGCATTTAATCGTTTCAAACGGGTTAATGCTTCCAAGTAGTAGTAATCGGCGTATATTAAAGGAGCGTCTATCTCGACTTTTATTGGCGCGTTGCCGGTGCTATGGAGTAATAGAAATCCATGCGTTTCACCTACTTTTGCGCGGTAACTTTTTAAATTGTCTAATATTTTGATTGCCGCTGAATTATATTCCTTGCCGTTCTTTTTGCTATAAGTGCCAAGTTCCAATAAGGCAGATGCGGTAATTGCAGCCGCAGAAACGTCACGGGATTGATTGATTTTGTCGGGAACATTATAATCCCAGTAAGGAATCAGATCTTTGGGCAAGCCCGGATTGTGCAATATAAAATCGGCAATATGCCCGGCCTGAACAAGGTATTTGTTATCCTTTGTTTCACGGTAGCACATAGTATAGCCATATAGCCCCCAAGCCTGTCCGCGCGCCCAGGCAGACTCATTATTGTATCCCTGAGCGGTTACTTTTTCAATAACGCCGCCCGTTGCCTGATCATAATTAACAACATGATAAGAACTATAGTCGGGCCTGAAATGATTTTTCAGGGTAGTGTTGGCATGCACTATGGCTATTTTATAAAAGCTGGAGTCTCCGGACAAGCGGGTCGCCTCAAACAGAAGTTCCAGGTTCATCATATTGTCAATAATAACCGTGTATTTTCCCTGTCCCATTTTCCCCCATGATTTTATTGCGCCTACTTTAGGATCAAATCGGGAGGATAAAGAACGGGCACTCTGTATTATGATACTTTTATAGGCTGTATCGTGAGTAAGGCGATAACCATTTCCAAAGCTGCAATAGATCTCAAAACCGAGATCATGGGTACCCTTGTTGAATTTTTCCGGCTCAAGGTAAGCAGTGAATTTTTTAGCCTGAGATAACCAGTTGGGGTCTTTAGTGTATTCAAACAAATACCAAAGCTCTCCCGGAAAGAATCCGCTGCACCAATCGCTTACAGGTACAATAGATAGTCCGCCGCTTTTGGTTAAGGTGCGTGGTAGCAAGAGTTTTGGGTTATTATAGTTTGCACGAGCAGCGTTTATTTCACTTAACATTACGGGCAGCTGTTTTTCAGTAAAATTAAAACCTTCAGTAACCTGCTTCTGACCGAATACAGTGGTTGCTGAAAAAATCAGGCAAGCCGTAATTTTAAGGAAAAGCCCATGCTTCATATCTACTAATTTTAAATATCTCAGGTTTACCGGAGTTCCCTGCATTAAATCACTACTCAAATTATTTATAGTCTACGACAATAAGCGAATTGGCCTCGATATGCATTTTTACACTATTGCCGTTTTTAGAAAGGGTGCTGCCTGCATCCTCCGGAAGTGTTAAAGTTTTTGTAGCGCCAGCCAGATGTAAAAAGTCTAACGAGAGGTCGACGGCGGTGTCGTTTATGTTTTCTACAACAAATGTGTTATCGCCAAAAAGATAAAGCTCAACCCTGCTTGGAGCGTCAAATTTAATTTGAAATGGGGCCAGCAACTTATCCCGGTAAACTTTAATCTGCTCGCGCGATAGATTTAATACCGTTTTAGGCGAACCTTTTATCGGTAATATGGTCACGTTAGTATTTTTTACTAATTTGGGATGATCTGCTATTCTCTTTGCTAGTCCATCCGTTAATAAAACAGGGATTGCTTTATTTTCGATACGCTGTAATTTTTGAGTGAAGTTACCATCCTTTAACGTCTGCACGGTGAATACTGCCGACTTTGCGTTTTCATCAACGACACTGGCCGGTACAAATGGGATACCCAATTCTCCTAAGAAACTCAGTATCCACGTTTCCTCAAATGGCTCGCTATTGCCGGGTTTAACCATATGCACACCTTTTATTGGTTTGCCTTGTACAATTTTCGCCAGTTTTATCAACCCGGGGTATTCTTTAAACAAGGCATCCATCTTATTTGGCGCTGCCAAATGGCCGCTATAACTCCACAATATCATGGTATTTCCCGCGCCCAATACAGTATGCCGGGCTTGCTCCAGATAGGTAGTTACTTTTGTGCGATTTCCGCCGGTATCAAACCAGCCGCCGCCTTTAGACATCCCCAGCGTTGCCTGCCAGCGCATATTGAAATAAGCGTTATAACCTATTTCATAACCCAGGTTATCTTTTTCATATTCAAAATTGCGGTCTTCTGTGCCCGTCCATATGCCATCGAAAATTGGTGGTTCGCCAACCACATCATAGCCGCGCATGTGAAACTGATCGTACCATTGCGGATATTTAATGATAACCTTTACCCTGGGGTTAACGCGATGCGCCGGACCAACTACGCGTTCGCGGCTAACTTTGGTCATCAAATTAGTGTAATAAGCCGGCCATGACAGGTTGCCGCGTGCTTTGATACATTCATCGCACTGACATTGGGTAAAGAACCAGTCGTCTAATATTATCTCATCAAACATAGACGCAGTATACTCTATCAGCCGTTGCAATTCTTGCTGGGTACCTATGTTTGTATAACACTGCGACCCGGTCCATTCAACGGCACCATCGCCACCGTTAACGGCATCCTTTCCAAATTTAGTGGTAGTGACTCCGCTGGCAACTTCAATGCCTTCTTTTCTGAATTTGTCTCTGGCAGTTATTAGTGTCTCCTTATTTGCATACAATCCTCTGCCAAAAGCTTCTAAATGAACTTTGGTGGCGCCGTACCTTTTGCACCATGCTATTGCATCATTTAAACCTGCCGGAGTAGATAAATACTTATCAACCTCCTGTGCCGTAAACCAAATAGCTAATTTCAGGACCTTGTCCTCTTTTTTCATTTCAGTCCACCTGGTCTGTGCATAAACAGCGCGAGCACCAATGTTAAATAACATAAAAACTGCTATAATAACGTAAAAATATAGCTTGCTCTTTTTCATAATTTTTAAATTACTTTAGAAAACAATATTGATTGTTGCCAATTACGTTTTAACAAACCCTGCTTGGGTTTAACTGTACAAAGGCTAATAAGATGTAAACTTGTTTTCAAGTATTTCTATGATTTAAAATGGAATACTTAAGTCCAATAGGTTCCACCAAGGCCACTGCAGTTTAGATTAATATTAAGCTATAATAGGCAGATAATTAGAGTTATCCGAGGGTTTTGACGTAAAAATTAACGCAAACGTTCCCGAAAAATCAGAGAGTAAAAAGTACCCGTTTTATTTTTAATCTAAGATCATGAATGGGCTACACCGCAAAAAGAAGTCTTCTCCACGAACTACAGTTGTAACCAACAGCGTTTCTTTTAGCGCTTTTATTTCTTTGGCTTGTAAAGTGTGTATTTATTGGTGGTATCGATTGCGTAGAAATGCTGAATATGCCCTTATGAAAATCATTAATAATCGTGATATTGCCGGCAATAGTAAGTGATCTAATATACTATCGGAAATTTTAACGCGATTTATATGAAACGCAAATTGATGTTTGTGGTGGGTTTCTACTTTTTTTCTCCGGGAGTTTTTGCCCAAAAAAAGCCAGCATCCTTAATTCCTGCTCAGCCTTCGCAGGCACCAGATTATTTTTGCACCTGGAATGTCCAGGGTTACGTTACCAGTTATAAGCCGTCTACTGTAATGAGACAAGCGATGACTGAGCAGAACATTTTTGGCAATGGCACTTTGGAGCATTGGGCAAGCATGTTTCCTAAATTGCATAAGGATCTTTACCTGGTATTGGATGACGATTGGGAAACACCACTTAACGGTGATAAAAGTTATTATGGTAGTTTAATTGTAGATGATGGCAGGTTTCCGTCCGTTAAGGGCTTATCGCCAGAGCAAAAATTAGCCTCCTTATCAGCAAAAACAAAAAGCTTAGGTTGGAAAGGTTTGGGCCTATGGATTTGTGCGCAACAAGCGCCCCGCTTTAAAATACCCGACAGCGTAGCTTATTGGACCGAACGCCTTAACTGGATGAGAAACGCCGGCATTAGTTACTGGAAAGTGGATTGGGGGAACGATTCCAAAAACGCATCCTGGCGCATTTTTTTGTCCAAATTAGGTAAGCAAATTGCCCCCGATCTTATTATAGAACAAGCAATGACACCTGCTGTTTTGTCAACGGCCGATGTTTACCGTACTTATGATGTAGAAAACATTATTGCTGTGCCGCATACCATAGATCGGGTAGGTAAATTATTAACAGCCTTGCCGAAAGGGCAAGCGGTAAGCATCATTAATTGCGAAGACGAGCCATACATTGCCGCAGGTACCGGTAGTGCTATTGGTATTATGCGCCATGAATTTAATGGCGACCTGCCGAATGGCACCCAAGATTACGCTTTCCCACCTGTAGGCCGGGACTTAAAAAGCCGCCTTGATGAAGTGACTCGCGCTGTGATGTGGCATAGAATTGCCGCTCCTTTCGGCATCAACAAAACTAATTTTTACATAGACACTCTGATTTTACATGATAATTGGCTGATGAAAAAGCGCGAATCATGGATGGCTAATCATGGCGAAGGTTATAATAATGCTTTTCAGGCTCCTGCTACAATAATCCGGGGATTGGAAAAACCAACAGTAACGCTGCCAAAGGGCGACACGATAAGGCCGTATATCCTGGCATCAAAGTATCCAAATGGCGCAATCGCTATAGCATCTATTGGCCGAACCATAGGGCGTGAAT